>CAUSBF010000065.1:0-8652 GCA_963529595.1 uncultured Campylobacter sp. | reverse complement strand
GCGCTAGCCTTTGCTGGCGCGGAAGGCGAGCTTTTCGTCTACAAATGCGGCGGCTACAAAGAAGAGGACTCGGTAGATTTTCTAACTAGGCTGAGCGCAGACGGAGCGATAAGAGGCGATATCGTCCTGCCAAAGCCGCTTGCGTGGCATGCGCAGCGGGCGGGCGAAATTTTACTTTTGGATCATTTTATTTTCAAATTTGATCTAAAAACGGACGAGTTTGCCGACCTTTCCAAAGAGCTAAATTTTAAAAGAAATAGAGAATTTACGAGCCGCGTTTGTGCTGCGGGCGCAGCGGGCGAGACGGCGCGTTTGCGATGTTCGGTCAAATTTTTATTTTGCGAGACGGCGAAATTTCGCTTCTTACGCAATATAAGGCCGAAATGAAAAGCTCCACGCCGATATTTTGCATCGCGCTTAGTGCGGACGGCTCGCGACTGGCGCTTTGTTGCAAGCAAAACGAGATTCAAATTTTAAGCGCGCTTGACGGCTCTTGCGGCAAAATTTTAAGCGAGATAAAAGGGGGCTCCGGCATTTTGGATAAAATTTGCTTTCTATCCGACGGCTCGCTGCTCAGCAAAGAGCGCCACTCGGATAAGCTAATCTGCCTTGACGCGGACGGCTCGCGGCTGGGGCCTGCGTGGCTACAAGGCGAGTGCGCGCAGGCGAGCGATTTTTGTCTGAGCAAGGACGGCTCGCGCCTTGCGATAATCAGCTATGGTAAGGCTCACATCGTTGATCTAAAAAGCGCAAATTTGACGCTTAGCTTTGAGCTGGAGCACGTCGTAAAGCGATGCGAGGCGAAATTTGAGAATTCAAACGGTAGCAAAAATTTGGCCGTGCGCACCGACTACGGCTGCTTTAGTTTGTATCGCGTTTAAATTCCGTGAAATTTAAGCCGCAGGTGTAGGCTTCTACAGATTGCGCTTTTAAGGCGAGCGATCTCCTCTCGATCTTTTAATAGCGCGCCCGGTTTTGGGCCATTCGACACCCAAAGCGTAACGGCCTATATAAAATTGAATATCGGCGTTTCGATTGCGGCGGCGGCTTTGATAGAATTTTCGCTTGAATCAACAAAATAAGGCGCTTTTAATGCTGAATAGCGCCTGAAAAAGCTTAGCAGCTACGGCTTTAATATCATATCTTGCCAGTTAAGCTTAAATCGGCTATCATTGCACGAAATCTGAAGGGGGCAAATTTGAAAAAATTCTTTGTTAATTCTCTGCGCTTTATAAAACGCCACTATATAATCTCTGCGATTTTTATCATCTGCATTTTGACATTTATCCCTTATATGCCTATAAATATGGGCTTAAACTACGCCGGAGTTTGCACCAATCCTCTGCATTTTGGCATCTTATCGGATAACGAATTAAAAGAGATAGCGTTTAAGCAGTATTTGCAACAACATCATAAAGAGTATAATTACAAGCATAATATCCCGTTTTTCAGAATCCAACCTTGCAACGGCGACAAGCGCCCCGATGATAATTGCGAATTTTGGAAAGTGTCTAAAGAATTAAATTTAGAAAATCTATTGTCTATCGGTAGGCAAATTTGCAAAGACGGAAAACAAATTGCGCCGATAGATAAATCCATACTAAAAGCTATAGATGATGAAAGCGTGGTGTATCCATGGGAGGATAGCAAGCTTTTTAATGATAAAGGGGAACTTAATTATTCTATCTACTTTAATAATGAGGACAACCATTATAGCGAGTATTATCGATATGATTCTTTGTTTATAGCCGAGGATCCTACTATTAAGATTAAATTGCTTGATTTACTTACCGGAAAAAGCAAGAAGATCATATACAAAAACGATAATAGGCTAGCGCTAAGAATGCTATTAGCCCTTAAACGTATTGATAAAAGTGATGATTTTTGCACCTTAAATGATTGGATGGATAAAAATAAACTTGACGTTACTAAAGAAAGCGTTGAAATTATTGGAGATAAAGGAAATAAGATTATATTAGAAAATTATTCTATGTATAGAATAGGTATAGATAATTGCGGAAATTACAAGGGCTTATATATGGGCATATTATGGGAACCATATAAAGCATATATGAATTATGCAGATTTTAAAAACAAATTTAAACAAAATAAGGAGTAATCTACGTCAAAAATAGTAGATATGAGCGGTAAAATCGCACAGGGCGGCTATGCCTATGCCGAGGGCAATCCTTGCTAAATTTGAGGCGCGGATTTTTTGCATAAAATCACAAAATTAAAATTCGGCAGCAGGTTCTACCCGCATGCACTTAGCTCACAGAACAAATACGATAAATTTAAGCGGTCTTGATCTCTCGCAGCCTATACCACTATAGGATAAATGCTGCTAGAAGCACAAAATATCCGATGGCGACCGTTAGCGCGCCCACAGCAAGGATAACGCCCTCGGCCGAAATAATTCCTTTCGCGGTTTCTTTTTTGAGATAAATAGCCAATTATATATTAGTCTAGCCTAAAGATTTGGATTCGGCTAAAAGCGGGTGGGATTAAAATTTAATCCGTCTTCAAATTTGCCTAAATCTAAATTTACAAAAAATCTATTTCTTGCCCACCAGCAATTTTGAGCTACCGAGCATCAGCCATTTGGCTTCGCGCGGACCCATAAAAAGCCCATGCGTCGTGTCTATGAGCTCGACCCGCTCATAGCCCTGCTCCTTAAGACGTGCGATGAAAGCGTCCATATCGCCGTAGTTTCCGCGCGAGAAAAGATCGTGGATCGCGAAGCTGCCGCTCTTTTTAAGCACGCGAAGCGTCTCTAAAAGCAGTGCCTGGCGGTCCTTGCGCATGATGTTGTGATAGACGTAGTTGCTTGTAACCGCATCGAAGCTGCCGTCCTCAAAGGGCAGCTGCGTGGCGTCGGCCTGCTCGAAGCTGGTGTTTTGCACACCTTCGGCGCGCGCATTGGATTCGCACAGCTGCTTGTTAAAAGACGCGTACTCAAAGCCCCAGCGATCTACGCCTAGCACCGATGCGTGCGGGTTTCGCTTAGCAACGGCAATCGTTAGCGCGCCGCTACCGCAGCCTACGTCTAGCCCGCGCCCGCCCTCAGGCAGATCTACGTATTTTGCCGTGCCCTCTACGATCGCGCGAGAGAGCTGACGCTTGCCGCCGTAATCAAACGCGCGGTACCACACGACGCAGCAGATCGTAAAGCCGATCAAAACCAGCGCCGCTGCGCCGAAAAGCCCCGCAAGAAACCACCTTAGCACGCCGCCGACTAGTGCGTCGCAAACGCCGAAAATCAAAAACAAAACTAACGCCACGCCCGCACCCGCGGCAAAGCCCGCGATCATGCCCTTAGGCACCCAGTTTTTATAGTCCGGTTTCATCTTCGCTCCTTTTATTAAATTTAATCTCGCGGCAGCAAAGCACGTCGCGGTAAAATTTTAAATTTCGCCCGTAAATTTTAAAGCCTGCAGCTCAAAACCCCACCTAAATTTAAACGCACGCTAATAGGTGTATTTAAACTCAGCGTAATAATTGCGTCCGGGGGCCGGAGTATAGACGTCTGCGCGTAAATTTTGGTTGTAATTATACTCCTCGTCAAAGACGTTTTTGACTCCGGCGCTTATCAAAAATCCGCTTGCAAAGCGGTACGCAGCGCCCAGATCCACGATCGTGCGCGAATCGATCCTATCGTGGTTAGCGTCGTGCGATGATGAGAAATATTTAAAATCGCTCATCAGCGTTAAATTTCTAATCGGCTCATAATCGACGCCCAAAACGAACTTCGAGCGCTCCACTAGCGGAACCTGCTTGCCTTTATCTGCACCGGATTGGATCTTGGCGTCCACGTATGAAAAGGTCTCGCTGAGCTTTAAATTTGAAAGCAGACTTTGCTCTGCATACAGCTCCACGCCCTTGCGGCGCGTCTCGTCGATATTTATAAAATGCCAACCGCTATTAAAGCCGCTACCGAGTAGCTCGTTTACGATCTCGTTTTTCGTATCGGTCCAAAACAGCGTCGCGCTTACGTATTGCCCGTAGATTAGATCCTTCATGCCGATCTCATAGGTTTTAAAGGTTTCGGATTTGAGGTTATTAAGCACATAAGGACCGTTGCGACCGAGCTTGTCGATGAGCTGATTAGGGCCCGGCGAGATGTAGCCTCTCTCAAATTTAAAATAGACATTGCCATCCTTGGAATAATTAAAATTCGGCGTGATCTCAAAAGCGTAGTTGTTTTTATCATCCGTTACGTGTGTGCTGTCCTGTGTCTGCGAGATTATGCGCCCCATCCTACGCATCGTCGTAGAGACTTCGCGATCTACTTTGTATTCAGCACGCTCAAACCGCCCGCCCGCACTAAGCGAAAACAGCTCCGTGAAGTCGTGCTTTTCTAAGGCATAAACCGAGTGGGTAAGTTTCTGCATATCAAAGATCGTAAGTTGCGAAAGGCTCACCATAGGATTCATCGGAGCGGTAAAGTCGATCCTGCGAAAGCCCTTGTTTTTGAGATAATCGTATCCCGCTATGAACTCGCCGCTGTCGTAGTCGAGCTTGCCCTTTAAATTCGCCCCCTCTTTGCGATCTTTCATCACAAAGCCCTTTTGTAAAATTCTAATATCTTGGTAATAAGGCTGTAAATTTGCTTCAAATCTATCGCCGAATTTTACCGCATAATCCAAGTCAAAATTTAGTCGCGTACTTTTGGTAAAGGTCCTCTCGCCTCCTTGTTGGCGGCGATCTGCCTTGAGCTCAACAAGCCCTAAACCCGGCACATCATGTGTCCTAGCGCGATAAAAGCTCGGATTAAAAGATAGGCTTTGATCATCTGAAATTTTATAATTTAGTCCGAACGATGTATAGTAGCCTCGCTCTCTTTCGCCCTTACGGTATCCATGCTGATCAAAGCCCTTTATTGCGGTCTTTAGAAATAGATTTTCGCTCACATTCCCGCCTGCGCCGAAATTTATATCTTTATAATTATACGACGCGATCTTGGTAGAGACATTGGCGTATGGATATTTTGCGCCCTTTTTTGTGATGATATTTATCACGCCGCCGCTGGTGCCGC
This sequence comes from uncultured Campylobacter sp., assembly GCA_963529595.1. Lineage (GTDB taxonomy): Bacteria > Campylobacterota > Campylobacteria > Campylobacterales > Campylobacteraceae > Campylobacter_B. Next base: position 3,617 of record CAUSBF010000065.1, on the reverse strand, counting down.
TGCCGTAAAGCACGCTACCGCCGCCGGGGATGATCTCCACGCGCTCGATATCCTCAATAGGAACGAGATCAATCGGGATGGTCGTGGGCGTCGTGTCGATCATATTGAGAGCGACTCCGTTAAGAAGGACCTTGACGGAGGTATTGGCCTTCGCACCTTGCCCGCGTAAATCAACCGACCTACCGTTAAAACTAACCCCCGGCGCCTTTTCTAAAATTTCGCGCAGATCGCGGTAGCCGCGGTTTTCCATATCCTCCGCGGTGATAACGGAGACGTTGCGAACCTCGTTTTTAAGCATATCCTCAAAGCCCGTCGCGGTAACTACGATGGTGCCCAGCTTTGTGGCGTTCGCGCCGGAAGCGCTTTTATGAGCTGCGGAATTTACCGCCCCTGCGCTAGGCGCGCTGATATTTGCGGACGTAGCGTTATTTTCGGCCCCGTTTAGTTGTAAGGCGGCGCACAAACTTAGCGCGATCGCGGCATTTGAAAGATAAAATTTTTTAAACATCACTCTCCCCTATTCAAAATTAGAATTTTGCGAATGATTTGCAAATGCTATATTATAATTTCTCTTGATTAAATAATAATAAATTTCAAAGATTAAAGATAGATTTTTTAAAATTTAGGCGGAGATTGGATGAAATTTTGATTTTGAGCGTTTGGCTGGGCGCGATAAAATTTCGGTTTTAATTTAGACTCCTTGGCGGCGTTTTTTTAAAAAGGCAAATTCGCAAAGCGGATCTAGCTGAAATTTTGAAATTTAGCCAAATCCCTAAAATCATATCCGTCTAAAATGCGCCAAAAAGTATTAAACCTATCCTAGCGCTCATTTTTTATTCCTAAGACTTTTTGATTTTGCTTGCGCATCAATCATTTTTTTATCATGGCTCACCCTCTTTAGCCACTCCTTTTCAAATTTATAATATTTCTCAAGCTTTTTATTCTTTTCCGCTTGATTCCACTTTTCTATCTCAGCATAATCTTGCAGCTCGCCTCCGCACTTAGGGCAAACGCTCCTATCTTTAACGTCCGAGAAATTATAAAATTTAAAACACCCTTTGCAGCGCATAAATTTGGGATAATATTTTATGCTTTTTTCAGGGCGAAATGCGAGATATAAAAAGCAAGCGCACGCCGCAAAGCATAAAATTCCTATAATGATACGCAGATACGCGCTTTCAAGCTTTATCGATGCCATAAAGCCGGGTTTTATATCGACTTTTCCCAATAGAGCGGCCGTCAGCCCCCATGCGAAAAAAGCAAAAAATCCGATTAATGCGAAAATTCTATTTAGCATTTTTATATATTCCTCTATAACAAATCAAAATTTCATCTCTTTTTAAATTTACGCTTTTTGATCTTCGGAGTTTTAGCGTTTTGCTCGGAGGCGTTTCTTTTCCAGTAGTCGCCGTCATTATACTCCGTAAGCTTTTTGCCGCAGTCCGGGCAAATTTGATCCGTATCTTTGACATCCTCGTACAAGTAAAATTTAAAGCAGTCCTTACACCACATATACTTCGGATATCTTTTTATGTTCTTTTCAGAGCGGAAGGCGAGGTAAAAGAAGCAAATGCCCGCTATTAAAAATACAGTTGCGGGCAATACCCATAAAATACCCGCATCATCAAATTTAATATATTTCTCGCCTATCTTTATATTTTTATTTACTGCAAAAATTATAAGGTATAAAAAGAATACTACGCCAAGAAAAAAATAGCCGATCCTATCTGACATTTTGCTGCTTCTTTTCGTTATGATCTGCTTTATTCATAGCGTTTTGCGCCATACCGTCCGATCCTTAAATTTGGACTTTATGAGAGATAAATTTTATTTTTGATCGCTCTAAATTTCTCATATGACAAACCTGGAGTATTGTAAAATCAACGTATAATTTTCGCTATAAAATTTTACCCTATTTTTTCTATTGTAAATACTCATGCTTAGCATATATTTGGCGAAATTTATGTAATCCTCCGTACTAGGGAAATAAAGCGTAACGCTTTGGTAGAATGTTTTAAAATCCAGCTCAAATTTATACTTATCCATATCGTCCGCTATATAGCACTCCGCTTCGTCCATTTTAATAAATTTCTCTATATCTATGCATAGTTGAGCGCTATTTTTTGCGAATCGCGCTCCTCCCACCCAATCTTCATAAGGAAAAAGCTCTAGGTATGAGACCTTTCGATTATACGAGAATGTTAAAATGTTTTTTGCAAAATAATACATAGCCAAATTCGTAGTAAAACCCAATACCACAAGCTTTTTGTTTTCTAGAATTTTAATATCTAATTTATGATACTCATGCCCCATAAGCTCCTCATCGATAGTTAGAGGATCGTCTTTTATATAAATTTTATTCGGCAACACTGGCTTATTCTCCTTTTTGCGCACTACGCCGTCATTCATAAAGCGCCGTTAAATATAATCCCATCTCTTTTGATCGCGGAGGATAATAGCTCTTTCATCACATTGATGCTGTTTGTGTTCATATTTTCTCCAATATAAGTTCCGCCGAGCCCTCCTCAAGCGAATTATACTCATCCAGATGTATATGCGAATGTTTTGGCACGGAATCTTGCGCTAAAGTAAGCAAATGCCTGGCAAGAGATATGAGTCCGCTTTTATTTGCCCTTATAGTAACTTCGTTTCCTGGAGTATTGACGGAGATCGCGAAGTCCTTTTCCCATTGTAGCTGCAGTCCCTTTTCTGCGCAGTAATCTAATGTTTTTATAACATACTGTCCCATATAGCGCCGATACTCCTTTCTAAATTTAATCGGTTGCCGATAAAATTTATCTCATTGATCGGTTAATCGATCTCATAGTATTTCTGGAAAAATTATATCTAAAATAAAAATGAAAGAGGTTGGACTAACTAAATTTCAGGCAGGCGCGGTGCGCGAAAATAAGTGATTAAAACTTAAAGATAGCTTAAATGGTGGTCCCGATTGGACTCGAACCAACGACTTCCACCATGTCAAGGTGACACTCTACCAACTGAGTTACGGGGCCAAAAAAGAAACGGCAGTATATCAAAAAAATCTCTCAATAGCAAGCAAATTTTAATTTTTCGTAAAATTCCGCCAAAATTTTATCATCTTATCCTCGCCGAAATTCTATACAAGATTTCGCCGTGACGCAAAATCGCATCGAAATTCTACGCGAAATTTCATGATCTTTCCAAAATCCACGTAAAATTTAATGGCGCAAACTTGCGGCGCAGCGTAAATTTACGCCAGATATGGCGCGATTTTGGTGCGTTCCGCTTGGATGTCGCTAAATTTTGCAGCTCCTTGCGCGAACCGTGCATCTCGTTTATTCGCCCCGTCCCGCTTTGTTTCGCCCGCTTGCCTCGCTCCGCCTTGTGCCCGTTAAGACGTCCAAATTTTCTCATTCAGCTTTAGAATTTTTACGATTTGCAGCATCGCGTCTAGATCCGCCTTGATATCCTTTGCGATGCGGGCATTGAGTATCGGCTGATCCAAGCTCGGCTCGAAACTATCGGCGCCGCGAGATATCGCGATATAAATTTTATTTTGCTTAAAGCTCAGCGATATATCCGATTTTACGAGCTGTTTAAGAGATAAAATTTTCTCCATCAGCGCGGGCGTCAGG
>CAUSBF010000064.1:0-8701 GCA_963529595.1 uncultured Campylobacter sp. | reverse complement strand
ATTAGGATTTGATAAATCACGAATGCCCATTCTCTGCCGTCACATCTATTAACGCAATAGCAGATAAATTTCAACTGCCCTCTTATCGATAGTGCAACTACGCAAAAAAAGCGTATTAAAATACCGCGAAATTTATTGAATTCTTGAAATTTTTGATCTTTAAAATACTGCAAGACGGCTAGATCGCCAAAATTTCATATTATTTGAATTGATTGTTAAAAAGTAGATTCGGGAGCATAGCCCCGAATCTACGGATAAGATTAAATTCTTAGAATTTAATCGGATGGTGGTGAAAGTCGTCGTAAACGACTTTATTGGTTTGGAATTTTATGCGCTTAAGCTCGCGGATACGCAAAAATTCCTCTTCATCGATCTTTTTAATCTGAATCGCTGCCTTAAACGTAGGCGTTTTGGCGATTAGATCCCAGCCGCCGCTGGTTAGCTCGTTGCAGCAGCTCTCCCAGTAGTGATAAGACATCTGAATGATACCATCCATTATACACTCGGTGATATCTGCTTTGATCGCGATATAGCCGTAGCGGCTCCACGCGACGATGAAATCGCCCTGTGAAATTCCGTATCGCTCGGCAAGCTTTGGATTCATTTCCGCAATCGGTCCTATCGCGTCGCCGCCCTGCTCGACGGTCTTAGAGCGCCTAGTCATCGCGCCTCCTGCGTACTCGTAAACCTTACGCGTAGTTAGAAGCTGGATCGGGAACTCCTCGTCGGTCTTCTCGTCCACGGAGCCCGCCATTACAGGATAATCTTTTGGCATATTCATACGCTTTGCGAATTCCTCTTTGGCGCTTTCGATCTTGCTCTTATCATCCACAAATAGAACTGGGACGAAATTTCCTTTACCGTCCGGGGTAAAGAATTTTTTATCAAGATACAATGCAGGTCCGCCCATAGAATTCTCATCAGGACACGGCCAGTGAAGTCCGTGGTATTTTTTGATACGGTAATAGCTCATTCCGCCGTAGTTGTGCGGAGCTACCCTGCGCACCTCTTCCCAAATCTGCTCTGGAGATTGGAATGTGAAATAATCTCCTAGACCTAAACGTCTGGCAAGCTCGCAGATGATAGCCCAGTCTTGTCTAGCTTGTCCCGGAGGGGCAACTACAATTTCGCTATGCTGTACGCGGCGCTCGGCGTTAGCATAAGTACCCTCCTTCTCGCCGCTGCAAGCTCCAGGAAGCACGACATCTGCTTTGCGACTCGTCTCGGTTAAGAAAATATCTTGGATCACATACATCTCTACCTGCGAAATCGCGCGCAAGAAGTGGTTTGCGTTCGGATCGGTCATAACCGGGTTTTCGCCCATCGTCCAGAAGAATTTTACCCTGCCGTCAAGAATTGCGTCAGGCACTTCGGTTTTATGAATGCCGATCTTGCCATTTAGATGACCTTTCGGCAAATTCCACTGGCGCTCAAACCAATCACGGGCACTCTCGTCGGTTACAGCTTTATAGCCGGTAAATACGTTAGGAAGCATTCCCATATCGCAGCAGCCTTGAACGTTTTCTTGTCCACGGATCGGTAGATCGCCGCTGCCTAGCTCGCCTACGTTACCCGTTACAAGCATTAAATTTGAAATGTCGCAGACTGCGCCCACGCCGTGGTTGAAGTGAGTTACGCCCATGCCGTGCGTGATGACCGCAGGTCGCGTAGTAGCGTAAATTCTAGCCGCTTTTCTAATATCTTCAGCGTTTAGCCTAGTGTATTTGGCTACGGCCTCAGGCGAATAATCCTTAACCGCCTCTTTTACATATTCAAAACCCTTGGTGTATTTATTAACGAATTCATGATTTACCAAATCCTCGTCGATAATAGCATGGATTAAAGCGTTTATAACCGGGATATTGTGCTCCGGCTCAAGCTGGAGGTGGATATCTGCGCGATTTGCAAATTCCGTCTTAACCGGGTCAATGACGATGAGTTTGGCGCCTCTGTTTAGTGCTCTTTGAACGTGCATAGCTACGATCGGGTGACCATTTTCCGGGTTTGAGCCGATCATCATAATGCAGTTGCTGTGAGTTCCGATCTCCGTGAAGCTATTTGTAGCCGCTCCGTTACCGATTGTTTTGGCAAGACCTGCCACAGTCGGAGCGTGTCAAATGCGCGCGCAGTGATCGATATTGTTCGTACCTAAAATTCTAAGTAGCTTCTGCGCTACGTAGTTATCCTCATGCGTACAGCGTGCGGAATAGTTTCCAGCTATCGCGTCGGCGCCGTATTTTTCTTTAACTTCTAGCATTTTTTTAGCAACCAGATCAAGCGCTTCATCCCAGCTAGCTTCGACCAAATCGCCGTCTTTGCTAAATTTACCGTCCTTTTTTCGGATCAACGGTGTCGTAAGCCTATCTCTAGAGCCTACGTAGTTCCAGCCGTAGTATCCTTTCAAACACAAACATCCCTGATTTACGGGGTTGTCGCTTACGCCGGTTGCGGATTTGATATAGTTGTCTTCCGCAGTCAGCTCGATTTGACAGCCTGTGCCACAATAAGGGCATATGACCTTGCCTTTATTCGCCATATTTTCTCCTTTCGAAAATACTAAACATGCAAAATTACCATATATGCAATTTCGGCACAATTATATAAATTCTTACCTAAAATAAAATTGAAATTTTGTCTTAAGCTAAAAGAATTTTTTCAATTATAATTAGGAGTAAGTTGGGGTAATTTAAGTAGCAATTTAAATTTTAAAATATACTTTAATACTGATATACTAGACTTTTAAAGCAAATAATCAACGAACCGGTTTAAAAAAGAAATTAGTTTTCAAATTTAAGCTTTGAAAGCAAATTTATCAAATAAATTCCAAATATCGTCAGATAAATGACGGAATTTTTTTACGGACTTAAATATAATTACACCAAAATTTTTAGTAAAAAATTTTTAAAATTCCTTAAGTCAAGGAGAAAGGTATGAAACAACATAAATTTGTAATCTGCGATTACAAACGATGTATCGGTTGCACGACGTGCATGGCGGCCTGTTACTCAAGTGCCTACGAGCGTGGCAAGCTTGCTAAATCGCGACTTACCGTGCTTAGACAGGCTTACGGCGTTATGCCTACGCAGTGCAGGCAGTGCGATGACGGACCATGCGCAAACGTCTGTCCTACCGGTGCGCTTCGCTTCGATAATAACTATATCGAATTACACGAAGAAATTTGCATCGGATGCAAGATGTGTACGCTCGCCTGTCCTTATGGCGCAATCAGCTCGAATGCCGAGCTTATGCCGTCAGTAAATTATGCGGTCGAGCCGAAGTATTATCTCGAGATCGAAAGCCAAGCGGGCGCCAAAAGCACCGCCATCAAATGCGATCTATGCAACGGACGCGAGAATGGTCCTGCATGCGTCGAGGTTTGCCCAACTAGCGCTATCATTATGATAGATCCTAAAGAGGGTAAGCATAAATTGGGCTTTGCGATAGACTACGATGCGGCTAATGCTTTTGCAAAAGACGTGTTAAACGGCGAAATCAGTTGCGTCGCCAAAAAAGAAGGAGGCGCAAAATGATAAGCGTCTATACTTTATTTATCGTCAGTGCAGTAATTAGTATTCTTTTATACTGCGCTCCAAAAACTGCCGTTAAGGTAGGATTTGGATTAGGTGCTATTAGCTGTTTTTACGCGATGTGTCATTTCGTAGCCAATATGGGCGTAAGCGATAGCTTCGTTTTGGGCGGTACTTTCTTATATGCGCCAAAATTTGCTTTAAGTCCACTTGGAAATTTCTTCAGCTTCGTAGTCGTTTTTATAGGCTTTGCAAGCAGCGTTTACGGTATGAGCTACGCTGAGGAATATATCGGAAAAGCAAATATCGGCGTTTTTGCATGTTTATTTAATACCTTCATCTTATCTATGCTTTTAGTTATCAGTGCGGATAATGTATTTTGCTTCGCTGTTTTATGGGAGCTTATGACGCTAATCTCGTCATTTCTAATCATAGTAAACGATGGCAAAGGCACGCTCAAAGCCGTTATGGTATATCTAGGTATAGCGCAGATCGGTGCATTTTGTATCACCTGTGGGTTACTTATCATTGCAAACTACGCAGGCAGCTTTGAATTTGCGAAGTGGGGAAACGTAAATATGCCGATGGGCGCTTCCGTAGCTGCTTTTATACTATTTTTGGTCGGCTTCGGCTCAAAAGCGGGAATGTGGCCTTTTCACGTTTGGCTACCGCAAGCTCACCCTGCGGCTCCATCAAACGTCTCTGCTCTAATGAGCGGCGTTATGATTAAAGTAGCGCTCTTTACCCTTGTTAAATTTACACTATTTTTACCGCTAAGTATCTATTTCGGACTTGCAGTTTTGATCCTAGGAGCAGCCAGCTCGCTTTTCGGCGTTTTATACGCGTTGTGCCAGCACGACTTCAAAGCGCTTCTTGCGTACCACTCGGTTGAAAATATCGGCATTATCTTGCTGGGTCTTGGCACCGGAATTTACGGCGTCGCAGCAGGCAATGTAACGCTAGCCGCAGTCGGATTTTTAGCAGGCTGCTACCACGTAGTAAACCACGCAATATTCAAAGGCCTTTTATTCTTATGCGCAGGCTCAGTAATCCACGCTACTCATACGCAGAATATGGACGTGCTAGGAGGGCTAGCTAAAAAAATGCCTCTAACTGCTGTCGGTATGTTTATCGGTATCATGGGTATCGCAGCGCTTCCTCCGGTAAATGGCTTCGTCTCAGAGTGGTTTACCTATCAAGGAATGCTTCAAGGTGCTAAGGAAAGCGGAATTTTCATTAGATACGCCTTCTCTTTAGCGGTGGTCGCTCTTGCACTTACCGGCGTTTTGGTCGGTATGCACCTTAAGCTTTATGCGGTAATCTTTGCAGGAACCCCAAGGGATGAAAAAATTTGGGAACATGCAAAAGAAAGCCCACTAGGAATGGTTTTAGGAATGATCATTTTGATGATAGGCTGCGTGGGATTTGGTGTAGGCGCACATTTCATAGTTGATTACATTATGCAGGCGGTAAATTCTATCACTTCCAATAGCGGGTATGTCGCAAGCCTAGGCGCTTCGTCAATCACTTCGCCTTTGGGAAGTATCGTTTCAACTCCTCTTATTGCAGTGATTTTGTGTTCTACAATGCTGCTTCCGTTTATCATCCTAGCAGTTATGAAAGCAAATCGTGACAAACCTCGCGAGACCGATCCTTGGGCATGTGGCTTTAAATATAGCCCTCGCATGCAAATGACCGGCGGTCCTTTTACCGGCGATATAAGAAAGATTAGGGACTGGTTATTTAGACGTCATAAACGCAGAATAGAGCAAAACGGCTACTTCGGACCGATCGAGTATCACAACCACCCACAAGACATTTGGTGGACGATAATTTATCAACCGGTAATCGATTGGAGTAAGAAGGTCGCCGATAAGATAGGAATTATTCAAAGCGGCTATGCAAATTTATATACGCTTTACATCCTAATCTATCTTTGCGCGATACTGGGCGTCGGATATTTCTTGATCTAGGAGGTTTAAGATGCAGACTATACAAACTATATTTTTAATGATATTTCAAGTCGCGGTTATCGTCCTAGTCGCTCCGCTCTTCGACGGTATGGCTAGAAAACTTCGAGCCAAGCTTCAGTCGAAACAAGGAAGCGATTTTTTCCAGACTTACCGCGATATTATTAAGCTTTTTAAGCGCGGCAGGACCGTTCCTGCGTGCAGCCACTGGGTATTTAGATGGGCGCCGTTTTTCCTATTCGCTACTTCGGCAGCGATTTTAGCGGCTATTCCTATTACATACAGCAAAGATACCCTTTTCGGAGCGTATTCGGATATTTTCGTTATCCTATATCTAGGTGCGCTTTTGCGCTTCGTATTCGGTGCGGCATCGCTAGATAGCGGTAACCCTTTTGCGGCAACCGGCGGTGGACGCGAGCAGATGCTTGCCGTTTTTGTCGAGCCTGTGATGATAATGTGTCTAATCGTAGTAATGATGGCTGCGGGAACTTCAAATTTAGTTGAGATCCAGCAGATGGTACGCAGCGGTCAGATCGGCTATCAAATTCCAAGCTTTGCCGTCGCTTCGATTGCATTTTTATGGTGTATGTATGTCGAGACTGGCAGAAAGCCATTTGATCTTGCCGAAGCCGAGCAAGAGCTTCAAGAAGGTCTACTTGGCGAATATGCAGGCAGCGATCTAGGCTTAGTGCAAGCGGCGCTTATTTTGAAGCAATTTGCGATGATCGGATTATTCCTAACGATATTTGAGCCGTGGAATTTTAGCAATCCGTTTTTGGCGATCATAATCTTTGTGCTAAAAACCGGCGTATTTTACGTAGCAGCCGTTTTCATCGACAACTTTGGACCGCGCTTTAGAATGACTTCGAGCATGCGCAAAATTTCATGCGGTGCTCTTGCCATCGCTTTTGCGGCATTAACGCTTTACGTAGTAGGATTTTAAGATGAATAGTATCGATATTTTAGCAATTTGTATGATAATAACGTCACTCGCGGTATTCGGACTTAGAAATTTAAAGCTTTCGATCGGAATTTACGCGATTCAGACGCTACTTTTGGTAAGCATATTTTTTATGCTGTATTCTAACTTCAATGCGCCGCAGCTTAGAATTTGGGCGATAGTGGCGTTTTTTACGAAGGTTATTTTCGTGCCAGGAATTTTATTTTGGCTAGTTAAAAAGCTGGATGTGATCAGCGAGGATGAGCCGGTAGGCGGCTTTTTCGTAAGCCCCGTTATTGCGATGGGATTTTCGCTAGCGATTGCGATGACAATCAATCCGATCTTGCTTAAATTCTCTCTTATTCAAGAAAGAATCGTTCTAATAGCGGCGGTAACCGTATTTATGATGGGAATTTTCGGCTTCATGCTAAGAAATTCTTTCATCAAGCAAATTCTAGCCTACTGCCTATTTGAAAACGGCATCCACCTAAGCCTTGCGCTTATGGCTTACAACTCTCATGAGCTAGTCGAGCTTGGAATTTTAACCGACGCGATCTTTGCGGTTATTATTATGAGCGTTTTGGCAGTTAGATTTTACAAAGCTTATGACGGGCTTGATACGTCTAAAGCTTCGAATTTAAGGGGTTAATGATGAATAGTTTAGCTTTTATATTAATTTTTCCGTTGCTCGGAGCGCTGATATTATTCTTAAGCCCTAAGAATTTCAAGCTCCTAAGCACGCTACACGTTTTGATTTCTGCGGTTACTTCTGCAGGACTACTCTGTAACGTAGGCAAGCTTCTAAGCGGCAATGCCGAGGCGTTTTATGCATACGATAAGTTCCTATTCCTAGATAGCCTAGGTTGCGTATTTTTAGTGCTAATCGCCGTAACGGGCTTTTTGGTAAATTTATACTCCACCACCTATATGAAATGGGAGATACAGGGCGGCCATTTGGATCTTAGCGATCTTAGAAAATACTACGCGCTCTGCCACGTTTTCGTTTTTACGATGACGCTTAGCGTGATCTGTAACAACGTTGCGTTTATGTGGGCTGCGGTAGAGGCTACTACGTTAGCATCGGTATTTTTGGTCGCTATTCATAAAGATAAAAAATCCACTGAGAGCGGTTACAAATATATCGTTATCTGCTCGATCGGCTTAGCATTCGCGCTTTATGCGACCGTTTTACTATATGCGGCTACATTCAAAATCACAGGCGACGGCGAGGCTTCTATGCTTTGGACGAGCATCATGGATAATGCCAAAAATTTGAACGGCGATGCCGCTAAGCTTATCTTTATATTCGCTCTAATCGGCTTTGGAACCAAAGCAGGACTTGCTCCTACTCACACTTGGCTTCCTGACGTCCACGCAGAAGGTCCGGCTCCGATTTCGGCGCTACTTTCGGGTGTGCTTTTAAAATGTGCGATGCTAGCGATATTTAGATATTACGCTATTACAGCTCAAGCTGTAGGCTTTGACTTCGTTCAATCCGTGATGTTAATTTCCGGTACGATCACGCTATTTATAGCTGGAATTTTCCTCGTTCGTCAGCACGACGTAAAGAGGATGTTTGCTTACCACTCGGTCGTTCATATGGGTGTTATTGCATTTGCGCTAGGTATCGGCGGATATTTCGGCTTGCTTGCCGCGATCTTTCACTGCTTAGCTCACAGCTTTACCAAGGCTCTTGCATTCTGCTCTACCGGTAATATCGCTAGAATTTACGGTCACAAAGATATGACTAGAATGGGCGGTATGGTAAAAATCGCTCCGCTTACTACGATAATGTTTGGTGCTGCGGTTTGCTCGCTCGTAGGTGTTCCTGCGTTTGCGATCTTTGTAAGCGAATTTAACGTTTTCAAAGGCGCGATAGCCAGCGGTCAATACATAGCCGTAGCATTATTTGCGATCGCGCTCGTAATTATTTTCATTGCGGACTTCGCGCACTTTAATCTAGCGAGCTTCGGTACGCCTAAAGGTGAAGTGGTTTATGCTAAAGAGATGAGCTTGTTTGAAAATTTACCGCTAATCTTGCTTTGCGCTTTAGTGATAATTTTCGGCGTATGGCACGTAGGTGATTTTTGGATGCTCGTCGAAAACGGCGTTAGAATAATGATGAGAGGTTAAAAATGAGAGGCGATAAATTTATAGAAATTTTAAAGACCAAAGTCAAGGTCTTAGAAGTTACCCGCCAAGCCGAGGATCAAATCACTGTTTTAGTGGATAGAAATGATCTGCCGCTTGCGGTTAAGACGCTA
>CAUSBF010000063.1:0-8748 GCA_963529595.1 uncultured Campylobacter sp. | reverse complement strand
TCACAACAGATGGACTGAAGCTATTAGCAAAGAAACGGGTTTTAAAGATAAAGACGAATATATTAAATGGATTAGATTAAACAGATTTCCGATATTTAACTCATGGGCAAAAGAATATAGACCAAAGATAATTATTTGTACGGGCATAAGTTATAAAGATGACTTTATTGTAGCGTTCGGCGATCAAAATACGCAGCTACAAGAAAGAAATTTCAAGGATTACAAGAAATTTTTCTATTTTAAAAATAGCTACGGAGCGCTGGTTGTGATAATTTACTTTTTAGGTGGTCGTCACGGGCTTAAAAGCGATGAAGAAATAAGACGAACGGGTAAAGAAATAGCTAAAATTTATGAAGCGTATTTATCGAAATTGGATTAATAAAATTCCCCATATAACTTGGATATTTAAATAGATTTTGTTAAACCTCATATTTTGGTTTCGTTTTGTTATCATAGAATTTTACTCGTTATTTCCCGCGATCGTTTCGATCAACTTGCGTTTGTTGCGGCGGTTGTAAAGCACCGACGAAAGGAGCGATAGCGCGATGAATAAGATCCCCACGGTGCCCGTTATGATCTCGCTTACTTCAAATTTCAGCTTGGCAAACATTATAAACGCCAAACACGCAATAGCATAGTGCGCGCCGTGCTCCAGATACGCGAAGTGCGACAGCGTGCCGCGAGCGATGAGATACAGCGTGATGGAGCGCACGAACATCGCGCCCGCGCCAAGGCCCAGCATGATGATGAAGATATTATCGCTTAGCGCAAACGCACCGATCACGCCGTCGAAGCTAAAGCTCGCGTCCAGGGTTTCTAAGTATAAAAAGCCCGCAAGGCCGTTTTTTACGCCGTCCGTGCCGAAAAGGCGGTCGAAGCAGGAGATGAGCAGATAGAGTAAGATCGCGCCGAAATACGCTGCGCCGAGCGCCCCTGAACCCGTTTTAACAAGCAGCGCGAGCCCCGCGGCTAGAGCGATCAGCGTAGGCGCGTTTGGAATGCGCTTTAAAAATCGCACGAGCCCGTTATTTTCGATTATGCCCAGCCAGTGTAGCTCGCGCTGCGCATCGAAGAAAAAATCGCAAAAGACCATCAGCAAAAACGCGCCGCCGAAAACGTAAATTTGCGCTTCGTTCTCGCTTAAAATTTCATGGTAGCGGTGCGGCTGCTTAAGCGCTAGCACGAGGGTTTCCCAAAGACCCAGATGCGCGCTTGCGGCGACGATGAGTACGGGAAATAAAAATCTCATGCCAAAAACCGCGATCGGAATGCCCCAGAGGATAAATCTGCTCTGCCACACCGGCGCCATATCTTTTAGCACCTTGGCATTGACTACGGCGTTGTCGAAGCTAAGGCTGATTTCGAGTACGCACAAAAGCGCGCAGATATAAGCGGCACCCGCGCCGCCGATATAAAATGCGATAGCAAGCGCGATTAGGCTTACTACAAAAGAGGAATAAAAATATTTCATCGCTGTCCTAGCCGATTTTTTGCGCGATTTTAGCAAAATTTAGCCCTAAATTCTATATAATTGCAAAAATTCCAAAAAAGGCAAAAGATGCTTACCAATCCCGTATTTATCAGTATCTGTGTGATGTGCGCGCTGTGCTTGCTGAGGTGCAACGTAATGCTTGCGATCCTAATCGGCACGATCTGCGCCGTGCTCTCAAGCAATATCCCGCTAGGAGACGCCATAAATTTATTCATAAACGGCAACCCCGAAAACGCCGGCAGCCTCGGCATGGGCGGAAATTTAGAAACCGCGCTTTCGTATCTGCTGCTAGGCGTCATCGCAAGCGCGATCTCAAAGACTAACTTAACGGCGATCTTGGTGCGCGCGGTGGCAAATTTAATCAGCGACAAAAAATACGTCTTTATCTTTTCGATCGCCTTTTTTGCGTGCTTTTCACAAAATTTGATCCCCGTACATATCGCCTTTATCCCGATTTTGATCCCGCCGTTAGTCAAGATCATGAACTCGCTAAAGATCGACCGCCGCGCCGTAGCGTGCGCGCTAACGTTCGGCTTGCAGACGCCGTATATGGCGCTGCCGCTGGGATTTGGGCTTATCTTTATGGGGCTAATCGAAAAAAATATGAACGCAAACGGCATCGCAGTAAGCCTTGGCGACATATCAAGCGTGATGTGGCTAAGCGCCGTGCCGATGCTCGCGGGCCTCATCCTAGCCGTGATCTACTACCGCAAGCCGAGAGACTACGCCGAAACCAAACAGAGCATGGATGCGCATTTTAGCGAGCTTAAGATGGGTATGCGCGAATGGGGCGCTCTAGCGGGCATCGCGGTGTGCTTCGCGGTGCAAATTTGGATCAAATCCCTTCCGTTTGCCGCGCTTAGCGGAATTTTAGTGATGCTTGCGAGCAAAGGCATCGAGTGGAAAAAGCTCGATAATGTATTTGACGAAGGCGTGCATATGATGGGCTACATCGCGTTTTTGATGCTGATCGCCGCAGGATACGGCACGATCTTAAAAGAAACCGGCGGCGTGAACGAGCTAGTAAGCTTCGCTAGCTCGCTAAGCGGCGGCAAGCTCGGCGGCGCGCTGCTGATGATCGGCATCGGACTGCTGGTGACGATGGGTATCGGCTCGAGCTTCGGCACGATCCCTATCATCGCTACGATATACTGTCCGCTAGCCGCGCAGCTGGGCTTTAGCACGGCGGCGACGATCTTTATCATCGGCGTGGCCGCTGGTATCGGCGACGCGGGCTCGCCTGCGAGCGATAGCACGCTTGGGCCTACCGTGGGGCTGAATATCGACGGCGGACATAGCCATATGTGGGATACCTGCGTGCCGACGTTCGTTTTCTTTAACGTGCCGCTAATCGTGTTCGGCATAATCTTTTCGATAATGCTTTGAAATTTTATAAAATTTAGCCGCGCGGCGGTGCCCGTAAATTTATAAATTTACGAATGCGACCATTTTTAAATTTAGCTGCGCGGCTTTGCTTTTAAATTTGCCCGCGCGATTTTGCCAAAATTTATCTGCGCTGCTTGCACGCTACTTGTTTAAATTTAACCGCTCGCGGCGCGTTGATGAAAATCATTGCTAAAATTTGAAATTTCGCATAAAATGGGTGAAATTTCATAGCAAGGAGCGGCGGTGGAGCAAATTTATCCTTACGTGCAGATCGTCCATCTCGTCTGTGCCATTATCTTTTTGGGCTACATATTTTTCGATGTCGTGATTCTTTCGCGGCTTAAAGGCGCGCTGGGCGCGGATTTTGAGCGCGTTAAAAAGGCGATCGGCTCGCGCGCGATTAAGATTATGCCGGTTTGCCTTTTTACATTGATAATTACCGGCGGAATGATGATGAGCCGCTGGGTCGGGAGCGCTAACGGCGGGTATTTCGGCACGCCGCTTCAAAAAATCTTTATGCTAAAAGTCACGCTCGCGCTCATCATCGCCGTGTGCGTAGCGATAAATTTAAGTTGCCGCGCGATGGGAAGGCCTGCGCCGGAGTTTTTGCGAACGAACATCCATAAAATCGCGCTTACTTTCGGCTTCATCATCGTGCTTTGCGCTAAGCTGATGTTCGTAGTATGATTTATGACGCAAAATTTAGCGCTAGCGGCGTGACTTTTATTGCGAAATTCTGCAGCGTGGCACAGATTTAATTTTGCTTGCTTTTAAAATACGACGTTTGCTAAAAATTTTAAAATTCCAATTTATCGAGCGGGCGTAGAGATTTAAGAATTTTAAATTCCGCCGCGTCTGCACTAAAGCACGAAATTTTAAAATTCCACTCCTTTCTTGTACTGTTTTGCCAAATGCAACCTGCAAAATTTAATCTCATAAAATTTTAAAATTTCATCGCAAGCTTTAAAACGCCCATAAAATTTTTAACCCAATCCTACGCTGAAAATTTTGTAAAATTCCGTGACTTTAAAATTTTAAATTCTATCGCTAGGACGCGGATGAAAACTCTAAAAAAAACTCGCACAAAATCGAAGCAAACAATGAAAAAGCGAATTTATTTGGCGACTTTACTTACTATTTAATAATCATTAAAGATATAAAAAGCTAAAATTGCTTTTCGCCTGCAGGCGAATTTAATGTCTGCTTGCCATTCGGGCGGGATTTTGAGGTTTTCCGTAGCCGTGGCAATGGTTTTGAAATTATTTATGAGAAAGGAAAAAGGATGAAGAAATTTCTCTTAAGTCTGCTCGTAGCAGCTTTAGCTAGTAGTGCGCTTTGCGCCAGATCGCTCTCCGAGATCAAAAGTAGCGGAGTGCTTAGAATAGGCGTTTATGACGCGCAGCCACCGTTTAGCAAGATAGAAGACGGCGTGCATCAGGGCTTTGAGGTCGATATGGCAAATGCCATCGCTAAAGATATGCTTCCATCGGGCGGAAAGGTGGAGTTTACCTCCGTGCTTGCAAATCAGCGTATAAAATTCCTACAAGAAGATAAGGTCGACGCGGTTATCGCAACTCTTACCGTAACTCCGGAGCGCGAGAAGCAGATCGATTTTACGACCCCGTATTTTAGCGTCAATATAGGCATTCTAACCCGCGTCGAAGATAAGATTAAATCCTTAAATGAATTGCAAGATAAAACTATTTTAGTTCTTAGCGGCGGTACCGCAGAAACATACTTTGAAAAGCAAGGCTATAATATCGCCAGATGCGATAACGCAAACGCTTGCTACAAGGCGCTAAAAGCCGGACAGGGCGACGGGTATGCCGATGATAACTTAGTCGTGCTGGCTTATCCGGTATTAGATAAAAAGGTTGAAGTAAATATCAAAAATTTAGGCACTTCGGATTTCTTAGCCATCGGCGTGAAAAAGGGCAATTCGGAGCTTTTGGATTTTCTAAACGGCGAGCTAATCAAGCTAAGCAAAGAGGGCTTTTTCAAAAATTCGTTCGATAATTTCATCGAGCCTTACTACAAAGGAACTGCAGAGAAAAAGTATTTCTTACTGGACGATCTTTATAGCTTACTGTAATTTTAAAAAAGGGGGACGCTATGAAAAAGATAATCTTGGCGTTAATACTGGCTGCGTGTTCGCTTCTTAGCAACACTTTGACTCAAATCAAAGAAAAAGGGGTTATTCGAATCGGTATAGATGGCTCGTCTCCGCCGTTTAGCGTCGCTAAAGCCGGCGAATATAGCGGCTTTGAGATACTTTTAATCGAAGGACTTGTTAAAGAAATTTTCGGCGATAAAGGCGGCAAGATAGAATATGTCGTAACTTTGGGCGATGATCGTATAAAAGCGGTGCAGGACAACAGAGTCGATTTAGATATCGCGCTTATCTCGGTTACGAAAGAGCGTGAGAAGCTGGTAGATTTCTCCGATCCATACTTTAGCGTAAATATCGGCGTGCTAACTCGTAGCGACGATAATATCAGAAAGGTCTCCGATCTGAACGGAAAGACGATACTGGCGCAGCCCAGCACCACCGTGTTTGATTACTTTACAAAACAGGGCTATAACGTAGCGCCGTGCGATAGTGCAAGCGAATGCTTTAACGCTCTAAAATCGGGCAAGGGCGACGGATACGCAGATGATAATCTGCTTGTGTTCGCTTACGCTGTAGTCGATCGCAAAGTCGAAGTAAATATCAAGAATTTAGGCTCGACGGACTTCCTGGCCATCGCGGTGCAAAAGGGCAATACTGAGCTGCTTAACGCGGTAAATGCGGGACTAATTGAGCTAAGTAAAAAGGGTTTTTTTACAAAAATTTTTGATGAGAGTATTGAGCCTTTTTATAAAGGCACCATTGATAAAAAGTATTTCTTGCTGGACGATCTTTACAGCTTGTTTTAATTTAAAGTGGCGATGGATGGAATTCTATTCGCTGGCAAAATTTTAGTAAAATTTAAAGGAATTTTATGAAAAAGATTATATTTGCGTTGTTAATCGCTTCGTGTTCGTTATTTGCTAACTCTTTAGCGCAGATCAAAGAAAAAGGGCTCATTCGCATTGGGATAGACGGCTCACTGCCGCCACTTAGCGTCTCTGAGGACGGAAGATATAGCGGTTTTGAAATTTCGCTTATTGAAGAGCTCGTGAAAGAAATTTTCGGCGATAAGGGCGGCAAAATCGAATATGTCGTAACTCTAGGCAATGATCGCATCACAGCCGTGCAAGATAATAAGGTCGATTTGGATATCGCGGCGATTACGGTTACGAAAGAGCGCGAGAAACTAGTGGATTTTTCAAACCCTTACTTTAGTGTAAATATCGGCGTACTAACCCGCACCGACGATAATATCAAGACAATAAGCGACCTACAGGATAAAGAAATTTTAGCTGAACCCAGCACTACGGCTTTTGATTATTTTAATAAGGAAGGCTTTAAAGTTATCTCATGCGCCAGTTCGAGTGAATGCTTCCGCGCGCTAAAATCCGGTCACGGCAGTGGCTATGCAGACGATAATATGGTAGTTTTGGGTTATTCGGTCGTAGATCGCAAGGTAGAGGTAAATATCAAGAATTTAGGTACGTCGGAATTTTTAGCTATCGCGGTGCAAAAAGGCAACAACGACTTGCTAAACGCCTTAAATGACGGGCTTGTCAAGCTCAGCAAAAACGGCTTTTTCAAGAAAATTTTTAACGACAGCATCGATCCTTTTTACAAGGGCAAGGCTGAGAAAAAATATTTCTTGTTAGATGATCTTTACAAAATGTTTTAATTCAAAGGACAAAATATGAAAAAAATTCTACTAAGTATTTTGCTAGGTGCTAGCGCGCTTTGCGCTAATTCCCTAGCAGATATCAAGCAAGCAGGCGAAATTCGCATAGGCTTGCAAGACTCCCAGCCTCCGTTTAGCTTCGATGATAACGGCACGCTAAAGGGCTTTGAGGTTGATTTGGCAAATGAGTTAGTCAAAAATCTATTCGGTAATAAAAAGATCAAAATCGACTTTATCTCCGTAGCATCTAAAGATCGCGTCCCCTCACTGGAGCAAAACAAAGTAGATCTCATCATATCCAAGCTTACCGTCACAAAAGATCGCGTTCAGAAAGTCGATTTTTCTTACCCGTATTATTCAGTACAAATTGGCGTGCTAAGCCGTAAGGATGATAATATTTCAAGAATCGATCAGATCGCGCATAAAAAAATTCTAAGCGTTAAAGGCACAACTGCCGAGGAGCACTTCAAAAACGCGGGCTATGAGATTGCGACATGTACCGACGCGAATGAGTGCGTCGCTAGGCTAAAGGCTGGCGAGGGCATAGGCTTTGCCGACGATAATACGGTCGTACTCGGATACGCTAGAAACGATGCCGCGCTTGATGCAAAAATCATCAACCTTGGCAAGGTAGATTATATCGCCGTCGCCCTATCTAAGGGCAATACCGAGCTGCTTGATGCGGTCAATAGCAGCCTGGTAAAAATGTATAAAGCGAAATTTTTCCATAAGGCTTTTGACGAGGATATCAAGCCATACTACGGTGGCAAGATCGATAAAAAGCACTTTACGCTAGACGAGGTTTATAGCCTGTTTTAATTTAGACGTATTTAAAATTTTAAGGCGTACTTTGACATACAAACATACGCGCAGCTGCGATATTTGATCGCAGCTCGTTTTTGCCGTCAAGGCTTCGGCGGCAATTTATAATTTAAATTCCGTATTTTTGCAGGTCCGGTTGCGATATAAAATTTTATGATGTTTTGATATGCGGTTGCGAAAGAATGTGGCTTCTAAGAGATAGTCGGTCGTGCAAAATTCTAATCCGAGTAGTAAAATTTTATATCCTTTTTCAGTTGCGTCGGCAGTATATTAAATTTAGCCCTAAAAATTTTAGAAAAATGCGATAAATTATTGTATCCGACCATTTTGGCGGCTTCGTTTACGCTGATTTGATCTAGACTTAATAGCTCTTTTGCAATCTCAAGCCGCTCATTTGTCAGCATTGCATAAATGGTCGTGCCAAAATATGCTTTAAAATCCCTTTTTAGTGCAAATTCATTTGTGGCACAAAGACGAGCGAGCTCCTTAATGCTAGGTGGGTTTTGCATATTTTCAAGTAATATTTTCTTTGCTTTTTGGACTGTTTTTATGTCATTTTCATCAAGACTAAGCGCATTTTCGGGCTCATTAAATTTATGAAAACTTCTATAAAGCATCTCTAAAATTTTACTTTCCATAAAAATTTCGCGCATTTTGCCGTCGTATATCGCGGCATTTTCGATTTCTTTAAGGATGATATTTTGCACGGCGATTGTTTTAAATTTCTTCATGCAAACTGCTTGATCTAAATTCAAATTTTTTAAAATTCCTAGTTCATTTGCAAAAGCGGTGCTAAGCGCTATGCAGGAGCTTTTATAGTGTTTATTTTCAAGCTCGTGAACGCCACGCAATTTGCTTTGCATAGTTCCGAGCCAAAACTCACCTTTATTCAAGACGAATTGATCTTTATCCGATCTGAAGCAGATAGGATTTTCGCCCGTATTAAAAAATAAAAATGAATAGCGGCTGCCCCGTTCGTGGCGATGCAAAAGGAAATCTCTGCAAATTATATCGCTGCTATAATATCCTATCTCTCCGCCCGTATAAAAAGAGCTAAAGTCGAATTTTATACTTTCGCTTTCAAGCTCGGTTTTGTTATATCCACATTGCTTGGACGGCTCAATGTCGTTAGATATTTTTTGCAAAAAATCGTCTAAACTTTTCTCTTTACTCATCTTATCCCTTTAGCGTTTAAATTAATCCCTCTGCCGTGTCGTATTTGTTTATAATTCGTATCTTATTATAGTAAAATGTGTTTTAATT
>CAUSBF010000062.1:0-8749 GCA_963529595.1 uncultured Campylobacter sp. | reverse complement strand
TCAACTCTTTTACGGGGCAACGATCCAAAATCAGCGTCTTAAGATTCGGAATTTTAGAGATATTTTCACTAATCTCCGTAAATTCGGTAGCGCGCAAGCCTAAATACTTGAGCTTTTTTAAATTTTGCACGCAAGAGGGCAGATCCGAAACTCTCGTGCCTTGCAAATCGAGCTTTTTTAAATTTGAAAGCAAGCAAATCTCGGGCGGAACCTGTGTAACTTCATCCACTCTAATCGGCGAAACGGTCATAAAATTCGCGTTTCTGCCAAAGTCTAGCTCATCAATGTCCACAAGCTTTTCATACAAATCCCACGTCGTAGCGATATCGCTAAAGAAGCTTATACCATAGTAATTCTCTCGCCCCTTATCGCTAAAGCGTAAGAAATCCGCCAAGTTTTGCATCTGCGTATTTTGATCCTCGCTCAGCTTTGGGCTAGACTTCAGGCGGATGTCCTGCGCATCGTTTGACATACTAATTTTAATGCCTTTAAAACCGGAGATTGATTGTATGCAGAGCGAAAAAGCAACTGCTATAAATAGTGCGATATAAATCTTTTTCATTTTAGCCGCCTTTTTAAAATTTAAAATTCTTAGTATCCAGCTGCGCGATATTTATAAAATTTAAGCGATCGCTTTTTGCAAGCTTGATTTAAAAATCCTCACATCGCTATGCGCTTTGCAAATCCGATCAAATTTTAAAATTTCGGAATTTCGCCAGTGTCTTAAAGGCGGAGCGAAATTCCGAATCAAAGGACGCTTGTAAATTTTATTTATAAGCCTTAATCGCTTTATCTAGAATTTTCTCGGCCTCGGCGGCGCTTGCGAAGTCCTTTACTTTGACCCATTTATTCGGCTCTAAAAGCTTGTAAGTTTCGAAGAAATTTTTGATCTTATCCAGCGTCGCTTTAGGCAGATCGGAGACCCCTTTAATGCCCTCATATCGCGGATCGATCTTGCTAACCGGCACGGCAAGCAGCTTCTCGTCCATGCCGCTTTCGTCCTCCATCATCAAAACGCCGATTAGGCGGCACGGGATCACGCTGCCTGCGGCAAGCGGGTATTCGTTTAGCACCAAAACATCCGCGGGATCGCCGTCGTCGGCCAGGGTGTTGGGCACGAAGCCGTAGTTTGCGGGGTAAAACATCGCGCCGTAGAGCACGCGATCGACGCAGAGCGCGCCGCTTGCTTTGTCTATCTCGTATTTGATATTCGAGCCGTAAGGGATCTCGATCACTGCATTGATTTTATCGGGATTTGAGCCCACTTTTATCTTTGAAAGATCCATAGTTTTCCTTTATTTAGAATTTAAAATTTTGATATTTTTCACGTCTATCGTCGTTTTGGTAAAATCTTTATCGATCTCGCCGCTAATTCGCACGAGCGTATTTTCATCCACGCTCACGCCGCGCCAAACGTCATCATCGATCTCGACCTCGATGCTATCGCCGTTTTGATCTACAAATCTATAATGCTCGTGTTTGAGTTGAGATTTTATCCTGCCGTCGATCGCGACAAAAGAATCATCTCTTAATTTAAGCGCTTCTTTGACGCTTAACGGCTGAGTTTGCGCCGTCGCACCGCTTGGCACAAATCCGCCCGCGCCGAATGTAGCCGCACACAAAGCCATACTAAGTAAAAATTTTCTAACCATATCTATCCTTAAATTTTAATCTCTGCGTTTGCAAACAGATTTGGAATTTTATTAAATTTAAAAACCCCGCTCATATTTAACGCTTGCATTTAAATTGCGGCGCGAGCTTTTAAATTTACGCTTAAATTTTGACTATCTAGCGCGACGGCAAGCTATAAATTTCAAAGCGCGCTCGTGCTAAAGGAGCATTAAATTTAAGCGCGATCTGCGCCGCTTGCAATGCAAAAAAGGAGCCGGAGGCGCTTAAAATTTAAGTCGCCATCCAAGCGCGCTAGCTCAGTTTTTCGATCTGCGCGGCGATTATAGCGTTTATGTCCGCTACGATCTCCTCGACCGTGCGCTCGCCGTTTACGCTGTAAAATACGCCCGCGTCGCCGTAAAATTTACGGATATCCTCGATCGGCTCTGAAAATACCGCCATGCGGTTTTTAAAGACCTCCTCGTTATCGTCCGCTCCGCGAGCGCGTCCTAAAACACGCTCCTTGGCGACCTCTTCGCTAACGCATACCTCGATTACTGCGCTAAGATTTACATCATCGTCGCCTCGCAGCACTTCGTCTAGCTTATTCATCTGCTCGACGCTCCTTGGATAGCCGTCGATGATGATGAAGTCTTTAGGCGAGCTTTTAATCGCGCTAACGATAGTATTTACGACGATATCAAGCGGCACGAGATTGCCTTTAGAGATGAAGCCGTCTATCTGCCTACCAAGAGCGCTGCCGCTTGCTACCTCGGCACGCAGCAGATCGCCCGTGGAGTAGTGCTCGATGCTTTGATTCATCTGAGCGATCATACTCGCATCGGTCGTTTTGCCGCTGCCCGGAGCGCCGATGATTAGAAAAAGGCTTTTCATTTTTGCTCCTTCTTATGAAGCCTAAGACCTAGCTCGCGAAGCTGCTCGTCTGTAACGACGCTAGGGGCTTTGGTGAGAGGACACTGCGCGCGCTGCGTTTTAGGAAACGCGATGACCTCGCGGATACTGCTTGAGCCGGTAACCAGCATCATCAGCCTATCAAAGCCGATCGCGATACCTCCGTGCGGAGGAGCGCCGAAGCTTAGCGCATCGAGCAGGAAGCCGAATTTCTCCCTCTGCTCCGCAGGCTCGATCTTAAGTAGCCTAAAGACCTTTTCTTGAATGTCCGCCTTATGGATCCTGATGCTGCCGCCGCCAAGCTCGATGCCGTTTAGCACGACGTCGTAGGCAATCGAGGTAATATCCTCTAAATCAGGCTCGTCGGGATTGTTCGGCATAGTGAAAGGATGGTGCATCGCGGAGTAGCTGCCGTCGTCGTTTTGCTCAAACATAGGGAAATTTACGACCCACAAAAACTCAAGCCTGTTCGGATCTATGAGACCAAGCTCGTTTGCGAGGAAAATTCTAAATCTACCCATATAATCAAGCACGATTTTCTTTTTGCCCGCGCCGAAAAACACGACGTCGCCGACTTTTAGCTCGCAGCGCTTGATGAGTTCGTCCAGCTCGCTTTTTTCAAAGAATTTTACCAGCGGTCCCTTTAGCCCGTCCTCTTTTACTTGGATAAACGCGAGGCCTTGCGCGCCGAATTTTTTCACGTATTCCTCAAAGCCTTGCATCTGGCGTTTGCTAAATTTCAGATCGCCGCCCTCGACTTTAAGAGCTTTTACGCGGTTAGCCTTGCGGTCTTTGGCTAAATTTGAAAAAATTTCGTTGCTCGATTTTTCAAAAATATCGGCTACGTCGATGAAAGGCATATCGTAGCGCAGATCGGGTTTGTCGCTGCCGTAAAGCTCCATCGCGTCTTTATACTCCATATGTCTAAAAGGGGTGACGATCTCGCGACCGCAGGATTTGAAAATATCCTTTAAAACCTCCTCAGCTACGCTCATTACGTCGTACTGGGTATTGAAGCTCATCTCGATATCGATCTGCGTAAATTCCGGCTGGCGGTCGGCGCGCAGGTCCTCATCGCGGAAGCAGCGCGCGATCTGGAAGTATTTATCAAAGCCCGAGCACATCAAAAGCTGCTTGAAAAGCTGCGGACTTTGCGGAAGCGCGTAGAAGCTGCCCGGATAGACGCGGCTAGGCACCAGATAATCCCTAGCGCCCTCAGGCGTCGCGCGCGTTAAGATCGGAGTTTCGACCTCCACAAAGCCTAGCCTATCAAGAGCATTTCGCGCGGCGATCGCAGCCTTGGAGCGCATCTTAAATTTATCGAAGCTTCCCTCGGCGCGCAGATCCAAAAAGCGATATTTCAGCTTCGTTTCTTCGTTGACGCTTTTATCGCCGATTACGAAAGGAAGCGGCTTGCTTGGATTTTCGATCTCTAAACTTTCTACTACGACTTCGATGTCGCCCGTTTTTAAATTTGGATTTTCCAGCCCTTCGCCGCGAGCTCGGATCTTGCCGACGGCTTTTAGGACAAATTCGTTTCGTACTTCGTTTGCAATTTCATACGCTTTTTTGCTATCTTTGGGATCGCACACGAGCTGAAGCAGACCGCTTCGGTCACGCAAATCTATGAAAATAACGCCGCCGTGGTCGCGGTAAGAATTTACCCATCCGCACACGGTTACACTTTTGCCGATATCGTTTTTACTCAAATCGGCGCAATAATGACTTCGCAAATTTACTCCTTTAAAATTATTTGTAAAATGCAAGTATAGTTAAATTTTGCTTTTACAAAGCTAATTTTTTATAAAATAAAACTATGGAAAACAAAATTCATAAAAATCTTAAATTCGCGGGGCTAATAGCCAAAAAATCAGAAGAGATTCGCCCCGTCGTGGAGCAAATTTGCGAAATTTTAAAAGCGCAAGGTATTGAGCTTTTGCTTGAAGAGGACGGAGCGGAATTTTTCGGCCTTAAGCCGCATACGCTTACAGAAATTTTAAAAAAGACCAATTTTTTAATCAGCCTCGGCGGCGACGGCACGCTCATTGGGCTTGCGAGGCTGCTAAGCGATAAAAACGCCTTTATTTTGGGTATCAACGCGGGCACTCTCGGGTTTTTAACGGACGTACAACCTAGCGAATTTGCGAAATTTTTAAAGGAATTTTTGCGCGGCGAATACGAGATCGAGCGCCCGTTTTTGCTCGAAGTGATACTGGAAAACGGCGGCGGCAAAATCGTCCGCAAGACCGCATTTAACGACGTCGTAATCACCCGCAGCCATATCTCTTCGATGGCGAAGATTGATGCGTTTTTAAATAGAAAATATTTTAACACCTACTATGGCGACGGCGTGATCGTAAGCTCCGCCGTAGGCTCGACCGCGTATAATATGAGCGCGAACGGATCTATCGTCTATCCGCTGTGCGACGTGTTTTGCGTCACGCCGATCTGCTCGCACAGCCTGACGCAGCGGCCTTTGATCTTGCCAAAAGAGTATCTCGTAAGTTTCAAAAACGCCGGAAGCTCCGAAGTTAGCGTCGTCATCGACGGACAAGATGTTTTTGATATGGCGGAATTTCACAGCGTGAGCGTTAAAATTTCGCACGCAAAGGCAAATTTAATAAAACGCAGAAGCTACGATTATTTCGACGTTTTAAAAGCCAAACTCAGATGGGGGCACGGCGGATGCTAGAAAGAATTTATATTAAAAATAATCTAGGTTTTTGCGAGAGCGAGCTTAGTTTTGGTCCGGGACTTAGCGTATTTACAGGTATCAGCGGCGCGGGTAAATCGGTATTAATAGGCGCGATTTTAGCGGTGTTCGGTCTTAAAGAATGCGAGGCTGAGCTCATAGAAGCGGACGTAGAGCATCAATTTGATATGGAAAATTTCGGCTTGATAAACGATACGCCAAATATTTTTCGCGTCCTAAAAGAGCGTAGCTTGCGATACTTTATAAATTCTCAATCGGTCTCAAAAAAAAATCTAAGCATGATCGCCGGCGAATACGTAAAATTTTTAGGCGCGAAAAACGCCGGCAAAATGAGTAGCGACAGCTTGCTAAAACTACTTGATTTTATCGCCGCGAAAAAAGATGCGGCGCACGCGCAAAGCCTATCAGAGCTTCAAAGCGCTTTTGTGGAATTTAGCCGCACAAAAAAGCAGTTAGATGAAATTTTAGATCAAGAGCGCAAGATTGAGGAGTTAAAGGAATTTGCTCGCTTCGAGATTGAAAAAATCGAGCACGTATCGCCTAAGATCGGCGAATATGAGGAGCTTTTGCAGATCAAAAAAAAGCTTAGTAAAAAAGATAAGATCGAGGAACTTTGGGCTAGGGCGCAGGGCGTTTTTGAGCTAGAACGCAGCGTCATCGAAGCGCTAAGTCTTAGCGGGCTGGATAGCGCATTTTTTGAGGATGCGATGAACGAGCTGCGGCTAAAGCAAGAAAGCTTGAATTTAGACGAGCTCGAAAATATCGACATAGAGAAAATTTTAGATCGTATCGAAGCTCTTAGCGCGCTAAATAGGCGCTATGGAAGCGTAGAAGAGGCTTTAGCTACGCTTGAAGCGCGCAAGAAGGAGCTTGAGCATTACGAGCAGTTAAGCTTTGAAAAAACCAAGTTGCAAGCGGAATTTAAACGTCTTAGCGAAAGCACCGCTACCCTTGCCGAAAAAATCAGCGAGGCTCGCAAGGGCGCTAAAAAACGGCTCGAGGATCTGATAAATTCCTATCTAAAGCAGCTTTATATGGACGGAGTGGAGCTTGGTTTTAAGCCTACGGCGCTTAGTGAGTGCGGCACAGACGAAATTTGCGTCAGCTTGTGCAAGACGGAATTTAAAAATTTAAGCTCAGGCGAAACGAACCGCCTACGCCTTGCTTTCATCGCGGCAAGCTTGGAGCTTACAAATAACGGCGAGGGAATTTTGATCTTAGACGAGATTGATTCAAATTTAAGCGGAAAAGAGGCGATGAGTATCGCAAACGTGCTGGTAAAAATTTCAAAATTTTATCAAATTTTTGCGATCTCGCACCAGCCGCAGCTTAGCTCAAAGGCTGCGTCACACTTTTTAGTAAGTAAAACGAACGGCAAATCTAGCGTGAGGTTATTAAGCGAGAATGAGAAAATAACAGAGTTAGCTCGTATGATAAGTGGCGAGACTATTACTGCAGAAGCCCTGGAATTCGCTAAAAAACTAAGACAAAGCTGAAGGAATTTTAAGCTTAAGTTTAAATCTGAAATTTTTTGCTACAATACCGCGTTTAATTTAAATTTAAGTGTGATTTTGCAAAACGACGTAAAATCCGCTTCGAAAAATTTTATCAAGTGAGTTTTATGATTATAG
Organism: uncultured Campylobacter sp.; assembly: GCA_963529595.1. Taxonomy (GTDB): domain Bacteria; phylum Campylobacterota; class Campylobacteria; order Campylobacterales; family Campylobacteraceae; genus Campylobacter_B. The sequence goes on along the minus strand of CAUSBF010000062.1, from coordinate 1,882 downwards.
ATACACATTGCCATTTAGACGATGCTAGTTTCGACGCCGATTTGGACGCGGTGATTGAGCGCGCCACGATTGCAGGCGTGCGTAGCATCATCATTCCCGGTGCCGATGTAGCAGACCTAGATAAGGCATGTAAAATTTCGCACGCGCGGAATAATGTGTATTTTGCCGTAGGGGTGCATCCATACGAGATAGATTCTTTCGATATGGAGGTGCTGAAGCGGTATGCTGACGATCCCAAATGCGTGGGCGTTGGCGAATGCGGTCTTGATTACTTCAGACTTAAGCAGCAAGAGAGCAAGGAAACCAAAGCCTTAGAAATCTCCCGCCAAAAAGACGCCTTCATCTCACAAATCGATCTAGCAACACAACTTCAAAAACCACTTATAGTCCATATCCGAGAAGCAAACGAAGATAGCTTCGGAATTCTAAAAGATCGCGCCGGCGATTTATGCGGCGGTGTTTTGCACTGCTTCAATGCCAGCAAGCTTTTGCTAGGTCTTAGCGAATACGGATTTTACTTCGGTATCGGCGGAGTTTTGACATTCAAAAATGCAAAAAACTTAGCTGAGATCTTACCGCAAATTCCGCAAGAGCGCCTCTTAATCGAGACGGATGCACCCTATCTAACCCCGCATCCGCATCGCGGCGAGCGCAATGAGCCTGCATTTACGAGACTCGTGGTAGAAAAAGTCGCGGAAATTTTAAGCCTAAGCGTAGAAGAGGTTGAAACAATAACGACTCAAAACGCCTGTAGGCTTTTTGGCGATAAAATCAAAGGAGAGATATGAAAGCCATAAAATTTATACTGCTAGCCCTACTTTTAGTGGGCGAAGCGTTTGCGAGCCAGCCCGGTCTGATGCGCGCAAATCACGACTATATTTTAAATCAATTCGGCATCGAAAATAACGAATCGAGCAAAAACGTAGTCGCGGGCATATTCCGTGCGATCAATGCAAGCGATCGCAAGCAGTTTAAGCATATCGTGACTTCACAGTCGCACAATGCCTACTTAGTCAAATCCGAGGTCGATAACATCGAAGCTCCGGAATTCTTATTGTATTTGGCAATGGTAGAATCTCATCTTAAAAACACCGTAACTTCGGGCGCTAGCGCAGGTGGTATGTGGCAGCTGATGCCGGCGACCGCGAAAAATTTCGGTCTTAGAGTAGATAGCGCCGTAGATGAGCGTCGCGATCCCGCAGCCTCTACGGATGCTGCGTTTTCGTATATTTTGCATCTGAAGCAAAATTTTGGCAAGTGGTATTTAGCGCTAATGGCGTATAATTGTGGCGATCAAAAGCTTAAAAATGCGATTGCAGCTACTGGCAGCGATGATCTGGATCGCTTGCTAAAAAGTCCCGCACTTCCTAATGAGACTAAGAATTTTATCAAGCGCATTATTAAATACGCTTACATTGCTCAAAATGAAAATATGCGTAAAATTCTGCTTTTTGAAAGCGAGCCGTGGGGGCTAAAGCGTATCGCAGTAGCTCCAGGTACAAAGCTAAGCGCGGTTGCAAAACAGATCGGAATTTCGCCGTCGCAAATGCAGGATTACAACGCGCATATTAAAAACGGAATTTCGCCGCTTAACGGCAAGTACTTCTTTTATATCCCACAAAGCAAATATGCAGAATTTGTCGTAAATCAAGGCGCGTTTCAAGCGTATGAACCACGTCTGAAACAGCGCAAGCCAGGACGCGTGTTAGCAGGTTTGGCGAACGAGCTTAGCCTCAAAGACAAAAACGAAATAGCGCTAAATAATATAAAATTCAACAAATAAGATCGGATCGTAGGTGTCGTACCAGAAAATCGCTCTTTTTAGTGCGCTTTTTGCGCTGATTCTTGCCGGTTGTTCGTTTCGCACCGCACCGCCTTCTAG
>CAUSBF010000061.1:0-8862 GCA_963529595.1 uncultured Campylobacter sp. | reverse complement strand
AAAATATCCACACCTGCTTCATAACATTTCCCCTCGTTTCGGTCGCAATCTCTTTGCTTCTGATCATACTGCAAATTTTAAAGCTTTAATATGAAGAAAAAAGATCAAAAATCAAAGCGCCGCTTTACAACCACTCTCGCGCTGTCTTTTTCTGCCCTTGCTTTTGGGTTAATTTAACCCGAGTCCTCTTGTTCTTGTGTGAAACGGACGATGCGCGACTATTCGCCTTCCGTAGCCTTTTCGGTGAAGCTAACGATGCGCGGAGCTGCGATGCGCGCGTAATCCTGTGCGTTTAGGATGATCGAGTGATCGAGCAAGCCCGCGTTGAAAGCGATCTCATCAAAGCGTCCGAACAGCGACGGATCGGCGATTAGCAGCAGTTTGTCGTGGAAACTAAAGGGTGGCACCGAGCCGATGACGCAGTCCGTGAGATCGCCCACTTCATCGGGGCTTACGAGCGACGCTTTCGTGCCGCCGAGCCCCTCTGCCAGGCGCTTTAGATCGGTTTTGTGATCGGCTGCGAAGACCGCTAGGACGTAGATCCTGCCGTTTCTGCCCGCGGGTTTGTCGCTAGGAAGCTTCAGCTGCTGCGGTGCGTTGGCGCAGATTTGATCGGCGGTTAAAGCTAAATTTCCCGCGCAGGCGCCGTTTTCGCAGCCTTGAGCGCTCGCAAGGGCGGAAGCGTCGAGATTTTGCGCGTCATCGGCGCTTTCTAAATTTAAATTTTGCGCGAAAGAGATTTGCCCGTCCTTAAAGCCCTTGATCGTGCAAACTAGCGCCTTTGCGCCTTGTCCCAGCTGCGTGCCTCGGGCTTTGGCGACCTCGGCGGAGGTGCCCGCGCTTTCGTGAGCTACTACGCGGAAGCGCGCGCCCTGCTGCGTCAAAAGCTCTTTTAGGCTTTCAAAAATTCTCTCTGACATTCTCTCTCCTTGTTTTTGCAAAATTATACTGAAATTTTAACCAAACGACCCATCGGTGCCGAAATTCCATTCTTCGCCGTAGAATTTGCCTTGCGTCGTAAAATTTATCTCGCCTGCGCGCAAGCCCATTGCGCGATGAAAAATCTATTGCGCGGCGGAAATTCCGCCACGCATAAGCTCGGTCCGCCCTGCTTCTTGCGAAATTATTTCATCTTGCGGATTTTCGGCTCTTTGCTCTCTACGAGTTCGTAAATTTTAAGCTCGACTTTAACGTCTTTGGGCGCTAAAATTCTAATTTCGCCGCCGTCGTAGGCGAATGGATGCGTGAGCTCGTAATAGATCCGCTTCTTTTGTTTCTTGCCGTCGCACAGCATCAGCGTTTGAGCAAGCTCATCGCCGCCGCTAAACTCGTAATAAAGCCCGTCCGAGCCCTCTTTTTGCTCTATTTTGCCGCCGATCAGATACGCGTCGTTGCAATCGGCTTTGATCTCTTTCGAAAAGACCGCTTCGACCTTAAACTGCTGCGGCGGCATCTTTGACGGCGTTAGCTCAAAGACGTTCAGCTGCTTTTGCGCTTCGCCGCCGAATAAAAACAGCGGCAAGAGGAAGAATAAAACGCTTTTTCTCATACTTTACTCCTTGAAAAGATATTTTTATTTAAAATTTTAGCAAAATTTTTACTCATTAAACTGAAATTTCAATCGACTTTGTTTTTATCTGTAGCAGATGATATTTTTTAGCGCCTCTGCCTCCGGTTTTAACGCCTCGCTATCGGTTTTTTGCGCGGTGCCCTTTTTGTTTGCTAAATTTTTACTAGAGCCTTGCGGCGAGGGTTTTTCCCGCGAGTTTAAAGCCTTGACGGCGTCGCGCGATATTTCGCCCTGCGTCTGCGCGGTGGAAATTTCGCCACTAGCTCCGCCAGACTTGCTCGTGCGGCGGCTTAGCACGCTTTTGATGCTTATCTTTTCGCTTGCGTAAAACGCCTCGCAAAGCCCGCCTTGCGCCTCATAGTCCGTTACTTTGACGCTGCCCTCTTGAAATTTGTAAAATTTCACCCATTTTACTCCTCGTAACTCTTCGGCTCCGCGCCATACGCCGGCCTCCGCGTCGAGACCCGCGAGCGCAAATGCGCCGTCTGCCGCCTTATACATATTGCCAAGCCTTATCGGTATGCGTTCGCCGCTCTTTTTGGTAAGCACGAAGCCGATCTTTTCGCCATCTTTTGGGCTCTGGCGGAACTGCTTGGAGAAAAATGCCGTGAAAAATGCGATCTCCTTGGTCTCGCCGTCGGTGTCTAGGTATCTCGTCCAGTTATCTTCGGGCACGTCGATCTCGGCGACGTCTCGCCCGTCTTTTGCGCCGCATTTTAAGCCCGCGCAGCCGCTAAGCGCTAATACCGCAAGCGCGGCTAGAAATAGGTTTTTCATATTTTCCCTTCAAATAAATTTTGGCTCAAAACAGGGCGCTCAGGCACGTAAATCCGTAGGGCATTATTTTAGGCTTGCGGGATAGCCGCTAAATTTTTCGATCCAGCCGTCCTCGCCGTAGAGCTCGCCGCAAAGCCCGTCCGAGAGCTCGGCTAGATTTTCACCCGCCTCATCCGCAAGCCGCCAGCGCTCGCTTTGCTCGAAAAAGCTTAGCGTCTCATGCAGGACGTGATCGGTAAGATGCGCGCAAAGCGTCCTTAGCGCCTCCCTCTGCTGCGGCGAAAAGTCCGCTATCGATGCATACAGTCGCTCGCACCGCGCGCCTTTCATCCGCCCGCTCATAACCGCATCCAACCACGCCAGCGACCCGTCTCTGAGCTGTCGCACATACTCCTGCCCGAAACTCTGCAAAACATCCATTTTTCACTCCTTGCGTTTAAATTTTAAAATTTTTGGCGTCTCGCCTAAATTTAGATCGAAATTTACTTCATAAGCCCGTTTAAGCTTTTTGCGTCCTAAATACGGCGCGCCCGCATTCACCTTTTATAAAATTCTACTTAGCGAGCGCCGTTTTTCATCGTTTGCGCTGCTATTTTACCGCGCCGCAAAATTCGCGCTGCACCTCAAAGCCCAGCGCCGTTTAAATTTTAAAATCCGAAAGTTTGTGACCAAAATTTTAAAATTTAAGGCTCGATGAAATGCGTTTCGGCGCAATGGTATGCGCCGCTTGAAACTTTAAATTTTAAAAACTCGCACTTCGCCTCAAAGCCTGCTAGCGGGGCTAAATTTATCAAGCCGACGTTGCCCAGATACGTAAAAACCGCTGTCCGCTCGCCTCAAACGTGCACTCCTGCCAGTCCCAGTCGTTTTCTCCGCCCATTGCGAAATTTTGAGGCTCGTCTGATAGAGCCGCCGCGCTCAAAGCAGCCGTTATCCGTTCTTTCATAAAATCATCGGGCTCGCTCGGCGTAAATTTTTCAAATTTTATCTCGTAAAGGGAGGCGAGCCCAAAGTCCGCGCGCACGAGCTTGCCGCACTCTCGCGCGAACTCCGCCGCGCTACATTCGTGCTTTGGGGCGTAGTACCAAACCTCCAGCTCCTCGATGCTTTCGCCCTCAAATTTTATGGATTTTATCATTTTGACCCCATTCCGCTAGTCGCAGCATTTTTAAATTCGTCGCTTAAATTTCACTTGCCCCATACGGCGCAGGTCTTACGCGCAAAATCAAACTCTCGCTATCTGGCATGAGTGTGCTGTGCGGTCAAATTTTAAATTTATCCGCCGCGTTTTAAATTCAGACGCCGAAGTCCGCCCGCATCCCCTCTTTGCCTTTCGGCGTAAAATAGCAAACGACGTAGCAGAGCATTCGGTATTTGCAATCGTATTTGGCTTCGAGGTCACGGGTAATGCGCGCAAATTCCTGCGGCGGCTTGTCCGCAAAGGCGTCTCGAAGCTCCTCTGCGGCGATATGTCGCGGGCTAAGGAGCAGATACACCGCGCCGCCGTCGCCATCCTCGCTTATCGCGCGTAAAATTTCATCGCTCGCGCAAACCCGCCAATGTTCCTTGCCGTCCCACTCGCGCAGGCTTAAAACCGTCGTGCCGCCGTCAGCGTCCAAAGCCTTTTCGTTTGGAATTTGAGCGCGTAAGGAGCCTTCATTTAAACTCTCCTCGCTCGCGACCTCGATAAAAACGTCCGTGCCGAGCAGATAGCCGGTCCGCTCAAACTCGCTCTCGTACTCCCAGCCGTCAAATTTAGCGGCAAATTCTCGCACCCGCTCGTCCGCTTCGTAGCCGAACATCATCGCGTCGCTATCTGAAATTTTAACGATATAAGGTTCGTTCATGGGATTTTCCAAATTTTATTGCGGCTCGCACTTTCCGTAAACCCATTCGCGAGTTTCGTTTAGCTTAAACTCGCTGTCCTTTAGAAAATACTGCTTGCTGCTTTTGATCGCGTTTTTGCCTGCGGCTATGTAGTCGCCGATGAAGCCGCGATCCAGGACGTCGTGCGCTAAAATGCCCCGCTCAAAGACGTTTTGCGTCCTTTGCGTTTCGTGCCATTTGCCGCTCTCATCAGGCTCGCGCAGGATGATCGAGATGTTATTGCCCGCTTCGTCGTAGTCGTAGATATACTCGTACTGCTTGCCATCGGAGGCCGTGCGATTTTTTATCACGTTGCCACGCGTGTCGTAGCTAAACTCGTTTTCAAACACGACCTCCCAGCGCTGAGATTCCTCGCGCCAAAGCTCGGTTTGCTCGCGTAGCGGTCTGCTTTCCTCGGTCTCCTCGTGCACGTTTTTGTAGTACTCTCTCCACTCGTTTTTTGCGGCGTCCCAGCGCGATCTTAGCTCGCTAAAGCGCCTATGCTTAGGCTCGATTTTGCGCAAGATCTTTTCATCGCGCTGCCATGTGTCGTCCTTCCATATAAAATTTATCTCGCTGCGCGTCCCATCCGCTGCCGTAAAGACCGTATGTTTTGTAAGCGGCACCCATTTGCCGCGCCAAGCGTAGCCTTCGGAGCCCGCGTAAACGTCGCCGTTGTAATGGTATATAGATTTTTCGTACGGCACCCATTTTTTCGCTTTGGCGTTCCATTCGTAGGTCGATACGAAATTATTTCTGTCGCTTTCATCGACAATCCTTTTTGTAAGGTGCGTCGGCGTCCATCTGCCCTTTTTTAGCGTGAAATTTTGCAAAATTTCCGTTTTGCCCTCGCGCTTTTCGACGGCTTTTTCACCCTCGTATGGCTTGCCGTTCTTTTGCAGACTAAAATAAATTTTCGAGCCGTCCTTTGCGATCTCCTGCTTGCTCATCGCCGTTTCGCGAAATTTGTTTGCATCCGCGTCCCAGTCGTATTCGACATTTTCGATCTCGCGCTCGCCGCTTTCGTCAAATTTGCTAAAGCTTTTAGATACGGACACCCCCTCTTCGCCGCTCTTTTTGTAGATTTTTTCTAGGCGGCGGGTTTTAGCGTCGTAGTTTTGGCTCACTTCATATTCGTAGCGCGGCGCGGCGCCGCCCTCTGTTTTGTAGCTCGTCTTTTGCAGACAAATTTTATCCTCCGCCGCGTGTTTTGCTGCCGTCTCGGTCGCGCCCGCAGGCATTGCAAGCGTTAACGTCGCCGCCAAAATAGAGCCTGCCAAAACTGCCGCTCGAACTCGAAGCTTGTCTGCCGAAACCGCCACCTGCGCCCCAAAAGCGCCCGCCGAAATAATCGCTCGCGCTTTTAAATTTGCCGCCGCAAAATCTGCCGCGTCCTTGGGTGAAATTTTAAAAACACCTCTCATGACCGCTCCTTTTATCTAAATTTTAAATTGCGTTTACCGCTTTATATCCTCGCTCGAAAAAGCTCTCTCGCCTTCGTAAATTTTCTCATAGCGGCTTAGCTTGCCCTCTTTGAAATAGCCGACGAAATAGGCCGCCGATCTTTCGGCCTGCTCTTGCGAAATTTCATCGTAGAGGCGGGCGGGCTCCTTTGATTTTTGTTTATGCAGACACGAACAGCTGCGAAAATAGCGCCTTTGGATTTTAAAATTTTGCGCCTCGCCGCCTTGCTCGTCTGCGCGCTTTGTTGCGTTTATTTCGCTACTTTGCTTGTCTGCGGGCGTCTGGTCATCTCTCCCGCCGCCCCCTGTCTGTTTTTGCTCGCTTGCCGCGCCGTGATCTTGCGCCTCTACGGCGCCGAAACAGATACTCGCCGAAATTAAAGCCAAAATAGCCGTTCTTATCACTCTGATTAAAACCGTTTTTCAACCTTTTCTTTTGCTGTCGCTGCGTGCGGACCTACCGCGGCGTAGGATTAAATTTTAAAATTTACGCGGCGCACGAATATCTCCGCGCTAGCTAAATTTAACCGCATAGCTAGCGGGTCGCCGCGCCTGTTAAATTTAAATGCCACGCTGCACTTTGATAAATTTAATCGCAGCACGCGTGCAACGCCGCGCAGGTAAAATTTAGTCGCCAAATTTTACCTGCGCATCTTCAAACGCTATTTTATCTTTTTATATTTCCACGTCTGCTCCGTTATGAGCTCGGACTTGCCGTCTTTAAGCTTAAATTCCTTAAAGCTCGTTATCGCGTAGATACTAGGCATCTCAAACATCATCAGCGCGGCTCCGTATCCTACGTTATCTGACGGGATTTGGGTATCGTAAGTAGCCTCCGAGCGTCCGGTTTGCACCCATTTGCCGCTCGCATCAAGCTTGTAGGTATCCATCGCTGTATTGCTGCCGCGCTCGTCGTAACTATAGACGTATTTGCCGCTACTGGAATTTGATTCGTAGCTTTGCTCGAGTAGTCGCTCGCCCGATTTGTCGTAAATTTCGCCGTTTGAGTAGCTTTTGACCCAATCTTTAAGCTGCTCATCCCACAGATACGAGGTCATATTAAGATCCGCGCCCTTCTTGATAGCGGTCTGTTTGCTCATATTGTCCCACGCGCCCTTCTCGTCGTTCCAGATGAAGCTCGTAACGACCTCCTCGCCCTTTGCGGCGTCAAGCTCGTGCTTACTCATCGTAGCGTTTTGCCACGCACCGTTTTGAAAAGTGCTGCGGATCTGCTCGTAGCTGCCGTTTCGATCGCCGTTAAGCATCTCTCGCTCGCTGTTTTGCCACGCGCCGTTTACAAACTCGTAGGTTACGTATCCGTTCATCTCTCCTGAGCCGTCGTAGAAAATTTCGGTCTTATCTTTGGGTTGCCAGCTCTTGCCGTCCCATTTGAAGCTTATCGTAAGCTCCTCCTTATCCCGCGCGTTTTTTACGGATCTGTTCATGCTCTCTTTTTGCCATTTGCCCTTTACAAGCTTATATCGCACGTCCTGCGTCGCGTTGCCGTCGTAGCTGGAGACGGTTTTGCTCGCATTGCGCGTGCCGTCATCTGCTATCGAATTGCTCTCGCGCGTCGTGATGCCGTCTTTGACGCTTACCGCGTAGTCTTCTATTTTTTTCCACTTGCCGCTTTTAAGATCGAGGTTAAATACTTCAAATTTAATGTTCCCCTTTGCGTCAAAGTAGCTGATCTCTTTGTAGCTAGAGCCTAGGCCGTCCGAGGAGTTCGTATCTCTTACCTGCTCCAGCTTGCGCGCCGCCGCATCGTAGCTTAGGTGTGTGCTCTCCTTGCGCTCTTTAATCGAGCTGTAGCTCATACTTTGCACCATATACTCATACTCCTTGGCAAACGCCGCCGCACAGAGCAGCGCAAGTATCGTAGCGAGCTTTTTCATCCTCTCTCCTTGGAAAAATTTTTGATAATTATATAATGTTCGTATATAAAAACGGATAAAATTTCGGCGTGCGGCTAAATTTAAAAAACTTCGATTTTTAGGCGGTAGCGGTGAAATTTTACGTCGCCAAACTGCTGGAATTTTAGTAATATTTTGATCTGATTTTGCGTTAGTTGTCGATAGAATTTATGCGAAATAGAATTACGTGCGAGCTTCTGCTAAATTTTAAACAGATCTAGGCTGATTTATATCAAAGCTTCACTGCGTGCCGTTAGCAATAAAATTCTACGTCATAAAATTTTAAATTCACGCGCAGATCCGTTTGAGGAGATAAAAATGCAACATTAAATTTTTGGTAGCTAAAAATTTCAAATAATGCCGATTTTTCAAAAGTGCCGCTGGTTAAGCGGCACTAATCGCAGAAGCGCTTATCCGCGTTATTTGCTTTGCGCTTGGCTAGGAAGTCCGCCTTTTTAGCGGGGTCTGCGAAAAACTCGTCCTGCCTAAGTAGCGCGGCGTCCATTTTGTCCTCGGCTGCCTTGAGCGCGGTGGCGCGATCTGCGAAGCGAGACGGAAATTTCTCATCAAATATCGCTTTATACGGGTGCGCCTTGACCCAGTCCCTAGCGCGTGCCGCCGCATCGCGTTGTTTAGCAAGATCGCAGAATGCGTATGGATTTACCACGTTGCCGACGAGCTGTAAAAACGCCGCGTTCGCGGACTCGGTCTCACGAAATATCTCGTCCTTGATGTCGATGACGCGAGCGAAGGTTAGGAAGCGATTTTTGCCCGCGTAGAACCAAAACACTGCGTCGTCCTTAAGCCTCAGATCATAAGCGCGTGCAGCGACCGTCATCAGAGTGGTCGGAGCGACCATATCCGGGGCATCCTCGATGATTTTGATCGCCTTTTTTAGGCTCGCCACATCGTTTTTCATCAACAGATCGTCGATCGGCTCGTAAACGTGCACGTATTCGGGCTTACCATCCTTAGCCGAATAAAACGGCGAAACATAGATGTCGATCGAAGTGATTTTCTCCACCTTGTCCTCGCCACCCTCGCCTTGGGCGCTCAAAGTCGCAGCCGCCGCCGCACACAGCAGCAGTGAACGAAATTTTTTCATGGTCTCTCCTTCGGTTAAATTTTTATAAGTTTCCTCGTAATTATACCTTGAAATTTAAGAGCGCGAGCTTGATTTTTAACGAATATATTTTTGCGGAATTTTAATTTTTTGCGGCGGCTCTATTTTCTTTTGATTAGGCTTTGCCGCGACGCTTTGGGCGGTTAAATT
>CAUSBF010000060.1:0-8956 GCA_963529595.1 uncultured Campylobacter sp. | reverse complement strand
CAAGAGTAGCGGTTGTCTTGGCGGATCTTGCCTCTATTGATCCCGGCGGATCTTGGGCAAATCGTCCTATAAGATCGCTTGTGAACATATTTTTACCTTGGCATGTGCAAACTGCCGCAAAATTTGATAAAAGAAAAGCGGCGATCAAGGCCGTGATAAAAAATCAGCCTAAAATCGGATGGTCCCTGCTACTAAAGTTGCTTCCGAGAGAATGCCAAACCACAATCGGAAGTTGCCGCCCTATTTGGAGAGATTTTATCCCGCTGGATTGGAAGGATGGCGTATTTCAATATGAATATTTGGAGCAAACTACCGCGCTGTCCGAACTTGTGATTGATTTGGCAAAAGAAGACGTGGATAAATTTATCGAGCTTATAGAAAGGCTTTCAAATTTACCCAAAAATGCATACGATTTTATTCTTGATTATTGCTTGTCAGATAGCATAATAAATTTGCCCGAAGAAAAGCGCGATTTAGTTTGGGAAAAACTTGATGAGATTGTGCGTCGCCATAGAAAATTTTCTGATACTAACTGGGCATTGCCCGAAGAAGAACTTTGCAAAATCGAAAACTTAGCCCATAGTCTTGCGCCATCTTCGCCGGAAATAAAATATCGTTATTTATTTAATGGCGTAGTTTTTGAGTTGTTGGACGGAGATGGCGACTGTGATACACAGATGGAAAGGCTCGCTAAAAAACGCAATTCCGCTATAAAAGAAATTTTGGACAGCGGAGGTTTGATAAAGTGCATAAATTTTGCCAAAAAAGTAGCTTCACCGTTTGATGTAGGTCGAGCTTTGGGCGAAATAGAATATGATTTGATTGAAAATGAACTATTGCCAACATTTCTTGATTCAAATGATGAAGTTGAAAAGCAGGTTTTAAGCGGGTATGCACGGATCAAATTTTATAAAATCGGCATTAATTGGGTTGATATGATTATGCAAAAAGATTGGTCTTTAGAGCAACGCGCTAAATTTCTACTGCTTTTACCTTTCAATGAAGAGGTATGGGAAACGGTTTCTAAATATTTAGGAGAAAACAGCGAGGGTTTGTACTGGAAAAATATTAGAGTTAATCCTTATGAATCAGGCAGCGATCTAAATGAAGCAACCGAAAAATTGCTTACGTATGGGCGCGAAGGTGCGGCCGTTATCTGCGCTGCTCACAGGACAAATAAAGCCGAAATTAATGAAGCCCTAGCGGTTCGTTCACTTATCTCTGTTCTTAATAGCGAAAGTGGCATGCAAGAACTCACCAACTATAGCTATGTGGCCTATGATGTAGTTGAGCTAATTAAGCGCCTTCAAAAATCAAAAACGATTGATCAAGACGTGCTACTTAAAATTGAATTTAATTTCTTTCCTTGGCTAAAAAGATTTTCTACAGAAGAATTACCTACCGCAATCGAGAAAAAACTCGCTTCCGATCCGCAATTCTTTGCCGATATGATTGCTCTCGCCTTTCGTTCCAAGTATGATAAAAGCGACGATACTAAAGAAATAGATGAGAATAAACGCTATCTGGCCCAAAATGTCTACGATATTTTATATGAATGGAAACTTTGTCCGGGAGTTAAAGAAGATGGAAAATTTGACGAAAATGCATTTAAAGAGTGGATCAAGGAGGCCAAAAGGATTACCGAAGAGACGGGGCATATAGGAGTTGCTAGGCACTATATTGGACAAATTTTAACTTATGCGCCTGCCGATCCGGGCGGACTTTGGATCCATAAAGCCGTGGCCGATATTTTAGATGCTAGAGATGCCGATAAAATACGCTCCGAATTCACGCTCACGCTTTTTAATCATCGCGGAATACATACTTTTACTTACGGGCGGGAAGAGCGAGAGCTTGCTAAGCAGAATCAAGAAAAAGCCGAAGCCCTTGATGCGGAAGGTTTTACTAGATTCGCAACGATAATGCGTGAGTTCGCTGAGCAATATTTAAAAATAGCTAACGAAGAGGAAAAAGTGGATATTTACGAGTAAAAGCATTTTATGGCGGACGAATCAATTTGGCAAAATTTGATTATTTTTAAATTAAATTTAGCTATACTCCCGCGCAATTTTGCGATTAAGGATTAAATATGAAAGAGATTAAATGCCTAAGCGAGCTGCGAGCTTTTGCAGATAAAGTTCGCGCCGCAAAGGGCTACCGCGATCCGATCATGTGGGCGGTTGGGCGCGTATTTAAGGGGCGTGCGGAGGGGCACAAAAGCCTAAGCGTAAATTACGCGCACGTAAATTTTAAAGATGGGCTAACAAGCGCAGCAGTGCTAATCCATGCTCTAACCGAATGCGGCGAGGTCGTGGATTTTAGCGGTAGTGAGTGCGTCCTTCCGCTGACTCATAAAGCCCTAAAAAAGGCGATCGAGGCTTTAAAATTTCTACAGCTAGACGCCAAAGAGGGCGCGCATAAAAATCTGCAGGTGCTGCTTGCGGTTAAAGAGGCGATGAAATCGGACGAGCACGCGAGCTTTTGCGCCAGCTTCGTCTTCGAGGATGCCGCGCCAAAAAGTGTCGAGAGCGTCTATCTCAAGCTTTACACGCTTTCGCTAAATCTCTGCGAGCCGCGCACACTCAATCTAGACGGCGCATTTAGCGTGCTTCCGAACGTCGCATGGGATGAAAACGCCCGCCCGATCGAGCTTTGGTGGCTGCGTGAAAACGAAATCCATTTAAAAATGCAAGGCCGCTATCCGCGTATCATCAGCGTCGATAAATTTCCGCGCTATCTAAGCCACGTCGTACCGCCGCAAAACGTGCGGATTTTAGACGATGCGAAAGTGCGTTTGGGTGCGCATATCGCTGCGGGTACGACCGTGATGCCGGGCGCTGCGTATGTGAATTTCAACGCAGGCACGACCGGCAGCGTTATGATCGAGGGGCGTGTCAGCAGCTCGGTCGTCGTGGGCGAGGGCAGCGACATAGGCGGCGGCGCATCGATTTTGGGCGTGCTAAGCGGCACCAACGGCAATGCCGTGAGCATCGGCAAGCACTGCTTGCTGGGCGCAAACTCCGTAACGGGCATTCCGCTAGGCGATCGCTGCATCGTGGATGCCGGTATTGCGGTACTTGAGGGCACGAAGGTTTTTATCGCACAAAAGGATCGCGAGGCGCTAGCAGCGCTAAATGCGGGCTTTGCATTTGATCGCGAAATTTATAAAGGGCTTGAGCTTGCCGGGCTTAGCGGTCTGCACTTCCGACAAAACAGCCAAAGCGGGCAGATTACGGCAAGCATTAGCAAGCGTGCGATCAAACTCAACGCGGAACTGCATTAAATTTATAAATTTAAACGGCGGGCGCGGATTGGCTGGAGCTTTTTTAAGCTGCGTTAAATCTATAACTTAAACGGCGAGTTCAAAAAAGATACGGACGATCTCGCCATACGTCGCTTCGAGCGAGCGCATATGATCCGTCGCAAAAATTTCCGCTCATAGAATTTCACGCGGAATTTAAAGAATTTTTGCCGCGATTTAGAAAATTTCTAGCGGTGATTTGCGGAATTTATGCCACTAATTTAATGCAAGGAATTTTGGCGGCTAGCGGATTTGCGTCGCACAAACAGGTCTTTAAATTTCAAAAATAGATTGAATTTAAAATTTTAATATGATAGATTTCAAATAAAATTAGGAGGTTAAAATGGAAAAATTTATACTCGCCGCATTCGGCATATTTATCTGCAGCGCAGCGCTTGCGGGAGATGCCGATGCCGATGCACAGCGCTGCAAATTTTTGGCGGACGCTGTAAATGGGCGCAGTCACCCAGAGACTGAAGATATAAAATTGGGCGCGGCTACGTGCGAAGGTGATAAATTTATAGTTTCCATGACCCTAAAAAACGTAATTTGGGATAAAGTAGATCCTAAGATCAAGCAAAATTTTGAGAGAGTTTTGCGCGCCGATAGGCAAAAGGACGTTTGCGCGACGATGAAAGCGGGCGGTCTAAAACGCATAGGCGTGCGACAATTTCTGCAAAGCGGCGAAAAAATCGCCGATCTGACCTATACGCGCAGCGATTGCGGCTTAGAGTAAAATTTCAAAGGAGAGATAATGGAAGTGCCTCAAGCGGCGTATAGCAGAGATAAAATCATCGTTCGCACCGGTGTGATCGGTATCGTTTCAAATGTAATTTTAGCGGCATTTAAGGGCGTCGTGGGGCTGATTTCGGGCTCGATCGCGATCGTGCTTGATGCCGTAAATAACCTAAGCGACGCACTTTCATCCGTCATTACGATCGTGGGCGTGCATCTTGCTAGCAAGCAGCCCGATCGCGCACACCCCTTCGGACACGGCAGGATCGAGTATCTAAGTGCGATCGTAATCGCCGTCATCATCCTCTACACCGGCGGCGTCTCGCTAGTAGAATCTATCAAAAAGATCATCCATCCGCAAGCGGCGAGCTACGACGCGGTTTCGCTCGCCATTATCGCCGTGGCAGTCGCGGCAAAGTTCGCGCTAGGAGCTTACACGCAAAAGACGGGCGAGCGCGTAAATTCCGACTCGCTCATCGCAAGCGGCGTGGACGCCAAATACGACGCGCTCGTATCGCTAGCCACCCTCGTAGCGGCTTTTATTTCGCTTATTTTCGGGCTGAGCTTAGAGGCGTATCTGGGCGCGATAATTTCGACGCTTTTAATCAAAACGGCGTATGAAATTCTGCGCGATACGATCAGCAAGCTTTTGGGCTCGCGTCCGAGCTTGAAGCTTACGAATGAAATTTACGACGTCGTGCGCGGCTTTGAGGGCGTCATCGGCGCGTATGATCTGATGTTTCATGACTACGGGCCCGACAAGATGGTCGGCAGCATCCACATCGAGGTCGCAAGCGATACGACAGCGGCGCAGATCGACGCTCTTACGCGCCGCATCCAAAACGCCGTTTTTGCGAAATTTAATATCATCCTAGACACCGTAGGAATTTACGCGTTTAATAAAAACGATCCGCGCGCCGCCGAGATCCGCGAACATATCAAGCAGATGGCGCTATCGCACGAGTTCGTTTCGCAGATACATGGATTTTATCTCGACGAGCCAAAACACTCGATCAGCTTCGACGTTATCGTCGATTTCGCAGCGCCCGATATGGAGGCGACGTTTCGCGCGGTCTGCAAGCAGGTGCGCGCCGCGTATCCGAACTACACGCTCATCATCACTCGCGATAGCGATTACAGCGGCTAAAATTTAAATTGCTCTAGCTTTGGCGGTCTAAATTTAATCGTGCCCACCCGCGCCCCTTCGGCGAAATTTCAGAATTTTTAAGCTACAATAGGAGAAATTTATCGTGGCTCCGAGCGGCGCAAATGCTGCAATAAACCGCGAGATGAAATTTGCGCGCAAAACCTGGCAGAAGCCCGTGCGCAAGGCAATGCAAATAGAAATTTAAAAGGAAAAATATGGTTGAAATCAAAGATCTAACGATGCGCTTCGGCAAACAGCTGCTTTTTGAAAACGTAAATTTGAGTCTCGATAAGGGCAGGCGCTACGGCCTCATCGGCGCAAACGGCGCGGGTAAATCGACGCTACTTAAAATTTTAAGCGGACAGATTGAAGCAAGCAGCGGCGAAATTTTGATCCAAAGCGGGCTTAAAATCGGCGTTTTGGGGCAGGATCAGTTCGCCTTTGAAAGCTTCAGCGTAAAAGACGCCGTGCTTTACGGCAACAAGCGCCTTTATGACGCCGTGCACGAAAAGACGGAGCTTTACGAGGCGGGCGAGTTTAACGACGAGATAAACGAGCGCCTCGGCGAGCTTGAGATGATCTGTGCGGAGGAGGACCCCGCTTACGAGTACGAAACGCGGATCGAGAAAATTTTAAGTTCGCTGGGGCTAAACGACTTCGATAAAAAGATGAGCGAGATCGAGACGAGCGATAAATTTAAGGTTCTGCTCGCGCAGGTGCTCTTCCCGCGTCCCGACGTGCTGTTTTTGGACGAGCCTACGAATAACCTCGATATCGACGCCATTTCGTGGCTTGAGTTTGAGCTAAATCGCCACACCGGTACGCTCGTAGTCATCAGCCACGACCGCCACTTTTTAAACCGCGTCTGCACGGACATCCTCGACGTTGATTTTAGGCGGGTGCGCGAATTTAGCGGCAATTACGACGACTGGTTCATAGCGTCCAATCTAATCGCCAAACAGGCGCAGTTCGAGCGCGAGAAAAAGCTCAAAGAAAAAGCGGAGCTTGAAAAATTTATCGCTCGCTTTAGCGCCAACGCAAGTAAAGCAAAGCAGGCCACGAGCCGTCAAAAACAGCTTGATAAACTCGATCTTAGCGAGCTTGCGACCTCTTCGCGCAGGGAGCCTAGCATTTTATTCAAGCCCGCGCGCGAGATCGGCAATGAAATTTTGGAGCTAAGCGGCGTGGATATGAGCTTCGGCGAGATTAAAATTTTAAAAAATTTCAATCTCAAGCTCGCTCACGGCGATAAGATCGGCATCATCGGGCGAAACGGAGTGGGCAAAAGCACGCTTTGCAAGATCATCATGGGTGAACTCGCGCCTCTTAGCGGCAAGGTGCATATGGGCGCCACGATCGAGCCCGGGTACTTCGCGCAGGATACGAATAATAAAATTTCAGGCGAGCTCAAGCTCTACGAATATCTACAAAGCCCGCAAAATAGGGATCTTGATGAAATTCGCAAATGCCTTGGACGTATGCTTTTTAGCGGCGCGGAGCAGGAGAAAAGCGTGGGCAGCCTAAGCGGCGGCGAGAAACACCGCGTGATGCTAAGCAAGCTAATGCTGCAACGCCCGAACCTGCTGGTGCTCGACGAGCCCAACAACCACCTTGATCTCGAGGCGATCATCGCTCTGGGAGAGGCGCTGTATAACTTCGCGGGCTGCGCGATCTGCGTGAGCCATGACCGCGAGCTCATCGACGCGTTTGCAAATAGAATTTTGCACCTCAAAGGAGACGGCGAAATCGTAGATTTTAGGGGCACTTACGAGGAGTATCGCGAGAGCTTGGGAGCAAGCGATGATTGAGATCTGCGTAAACGGCGAGCCTCTGCAGCTCGCGCAGGATATGAGCGTGAGCGAGTTTTTGCGCTCGCGCGGACACGATCTGCGCTTCGTGGCGCTCGAGTGCGACGGCGAAATTTTAAAAAAAGAGGCGTGGGAGCGCACGCAGATCTCAAGCGGCAAAAAATATGAGATCGTCGAGTTCGTAGGCGGCGGCTGAGGTCGGAGCTTTGGGTTATGTTAAAATTGCGGCGACTGAGGTTTAAATCCGCGCGGAGGCCGCTAAATTTTAATCGGCTTAGCGACACAGCGGCTTGGGCTTAAATTTGCATGCGTGTCGTTAAAATTTTAAGCGATACGGCGGAGCGGAGACATAGCGGCGTTTGGGTTTTTAAATTTATGAGGAAGCCGCGGTAGCCTGGCAACAGCGGCGAGCCGTAAATTTTGAAAGCGAATTGAGGCGCGGCGGCAGAACGCAGGAGTTTTAAAATTCACTCCGCGGCGATAGAGTTTAAATTTTATTTCGGCGGCGGAACGTTAATTTGCATCGCCGGCTGCGGCGGTTGGGCGTGGAGCTGTAAACTGCGTCGGCGCCACAAGCTTGAGCGCATGGCTTTAAAATTTATGCCGAAGTTGCGGGCTTTGAGCGCGAGGTTTTAAAATTTATCCCGAGATCTCTGCCGCTATGCACATTGCGATGCATGCTGCGGCGTGCCGTTTTTTCGTCGGTTCGGTTCGGCTTGAAATTTTAAATTTAGCCGTAGTGCGGATTTCTTCGGGCGTTTAGTAGCTTTTAAATTTGGCGAAGCGCTAGAGCGATTCGCGACTTTAAATTTAACCGACAGGCGGGGATTGATGCGCTAAATTTGGCGGATTTGGCTTGCGCGCGTTTAGGTTTGAGCTAATATTTGGCGATGAAATTGTGGAATTCAGTAGATTTGGTTCGCACGCTGTATGCGGATAGCGGCGCATCGTGAGCTTTTTGCCATACGGCGCGATTCGATAAGGCAAAACGCTCGCACGATCGCGCGCGGTAAAAAGCGGCTTGCGTCCGCTAAATTTATATGACGGACGATAATTTTTTTAAAGAGCGCTAAAATGGGCTGAAGTAAAAGTGCGCCATACGGCGCTGAGATTTTATCAATCGGGCTTACGCGCGATTGATCGCAGCGTTTTGCTAGTCGCAAGACAAAGCGCGCTTGCGTTAAGCTCAAGTGCGGTGCGAATCGGTCTTTTGCGCTAAGTATAAACCGCTACGGTGCGAAGCGAACCGATGAAGCGGCCGATTTGCGCGCTACAGCTTGTAAAATCGTTAAAATTTGCGGCTCTGCGCGACGCAAAAAAGGCGCGGGATCGGGATTTAGGCGCGACGAGGCTTGATTGAGCAAAAAGATAAAATTTAGGATCAAAATGCAGATAAAATTAAATGGCAAAGCTTACGAAACGGGCGCGAGCGATCTTGAGGGGCTGAAGCGCGAAGTTAAATTTAGCGGCGAGATCGCCGTGATAAACGGCTATGCGAGCGCGCAAAACTGCGCGCTAAAGGCGGGAGATGATCTCTTTTTGCTCGCGCGCGGCGCGGAGCTATCGCCGCAGGAGCTTCGCGAGCTGATGCTTGCTCGTAACGCTCCCGCCGTAAACGAGGCGCTGCAAGGCTCGCGCGTGGCGATCTGCGGGCTCGGTGGGCTCGGCTCCAACGTCGCGATCCTGCTTGCGCGCGCGGGCGTGGGCGAGCTCTTTTTGATCGACTTCGACGTCGTCGAGCCGACCAACCTGAACCGCCAGCAGTACGAGATCGGCGATCTTTACAAGCCCAAAACAGCCGCTCTGCGCGAAAAAATCGCGCGCGTAAACCCGTTCGTGTGCGTGCGAACCTTAAACGAGCGACTTACCGCGCAGAACGTAGCCGAAATTTTAAAAAACGAGCGTATAATTTGCGAGTGCTTCGATAACGCGGCGGCGAAAGCGATGATTTTCGATGCGCTCGGC
>CAUSBF010000059.1:0-9052 GCA_963529595.1 uncultured Campylobacter sp. | reverse complement strand
AGGCTATTATTAAAGAAGATGAGACAAATGCGATGAAAAACGCACAGGATGCAGATGCCGATAAAGCAGAGATCGTAAGGATCATGGATGCTGCGAAGTTGCAAGCTGTTAAAATAAAGCAAGAGGCGATGGATAGTGCAAAGCAGGCTGCCGCTAGAGAAATAGCCGAGAAAAAAGCCGCGATGGAGGAGGATTTTGATCAATTTTTAGGCGGTTTGGATGAGCAAAAGTGCAACCTAAAAAATGATTTACAAGCCAAAATTCCGGAATTTAAAAATGCTCTAAGCACTGCCGTGGCTAAAGTATGAGGATTTCAGTATGAAAAAATATCTATTTTTATTTATAATTCCGGCGTTTGTTTTAGCAAGCGGTGGGCACGATGGAGTCAAAGACTACGACGTGCTGTGGCGAAGCATAAATTTCATTTTGTTTTTCGGAATTTTGTTTTATCTTTTAAAAGGTCCCGCAAAAGCAGCATATCAAGGTAGAATCAACGGCATCGCATCTAGACTTGAGGCTAATCAAAAAATTTTAAAAGAGTCCGCAGCTCGCAAGGAGCAAGCTAAAAAAGATCTGCAAGATGCCAAGGTTCAAGGCGCAGCTTTAATCGAAACTGCTAAAAAAGAGATTGTATTCGCCGCCGAAAAGATAAAAAATGCGACCGAGCAAGAGATTGCGAATTTGCAAAAATCTTTCGACGAGCAGAAGAGCTTTGAGGCGCGCAAGATCAAAAAAGAGGTCGCAAGCGAGATACTGGATGACGTTTTTGCATCGGATGACATCAAATTCGGTCAAGATAAGCTGGTTAAAATCGTAGAGAAAAAGGTCGGATGATGATAAATAACACCTCAAAAATATATGTAAACGCCCTGATACTGAGCTATAAAAAAGAAGAACTAGGCTCTGTTTTGCAGACGCTCGAGAGCGTTGCGAGTGCATTTAGAATTCCAAAATTCCAAGATATCGTAAAATCTCCGACGCTAAAAGAGGAATCCAAAGTGGAACTTATTGCGTCGTTTATAAAAAATCCAAGCGAAAAAATCGTAAATTTTATTAAACTCCTAGCTAAAAATAGGCGTATTGCGCTGATCCCGCAGATAGTCGAGGAACTGCGCAAGAATATTGCGGCACTGGATAATAAATATTTGGGCAAAATTTATTCCGCTACTGAAATAGACGCCGCAAAAATAAAAGAGCTAGAGGCTAAAATTTCAAAGAAATTTAATGCAGATATTACTCTGCAACCCGTTAAAAGCGAGCTTGAAGGCATTAAGATCGAAGTCGAGGATCTTGGATTTGAGATTAGTTTTTCAGTTGATAGATTGAAACAAAAAATGAGCGAATATATTTTAAAAGCAATTTAAAGGAGTAAAGCGTGGGTGCGAAAATTAAGGCAGACGAAATCAGCAGCATAATCAAAGAGCGAATCGAAAATTTCGATCTTAGCGTTGATATCGAAGAAACCGGTAAGGTCGTTTCGGTTGCAGACGGCGTTGCTAATGTTTACGGCTTAAAAAACGTAATGGCTAACGAGATGGTCGAATTCGAAAACGGAGCTCGTGGTATCGCGTTAAATTTAGAGGAGAGCAGTGTCGGCATCGTTATTTTAGGCGATACTAGCGGTATTAACGAAGGTAGTAGCGTTAAAAGACTGGGTAAGCTTTTGCGCGTTCCGGTAGGTGATGCATTAATCGGTCGCGTGGTAAACGCTCTAGGCGAGCCAATCGACGGCAAAGGCGCGATAGAGACCAGCGATACTAGATTTGTCGAAGAAAAGGCTAAAGGCATCATGGCTCGTAAATCCGTTCACGAGCCACTTCAAACCGGCCTTAAGGCGATCGACGCGCTAGTGCCGATCGGTCGCGGACAGCGCGAGCTCATCATCGGCGACCGCCAAACAGGAAAAACCACCGTTGCTGTTGATACCATCATCAATCAAAAGGGTCAGGATGTCATCTGCATATACGTAGCGATCGGACAGAAGCAATCTACCGTCGCGCAAGTCGTTAAAAAGCTTGAAGAATACGGCGCGATGGATTATACGATCGTAGTTGCAGCCGGTGCTAGCGAGGCAGCCGCGCTTCAGTATTTGGCTCCGTATTCAGGCTGCACGATGGGTGAGTATTTCAGAGATAACTCCCGCCACGCGCTTATCATCTACGATGATTTGAGCAAGCATGCGGTCGCATATCGCGAGATGTCGCTTATCTTGCGCCGTCCGCCAGGACGCGAGGCGTATCCTGGCGACGTATTTTATCTACATTCCCGTTTGCTTGAGCGCGCTAGCAAACTAAGCGATGCACTCGGTGCAGGTAGCCTAACGGCGCTTCCTATCATCGAGACGCAGGCAGGCGACGTTTCGGCGTATATCCCTACAAACGTTATCTCTATCACTGACGGTCAAATTTTCCTAGAGTCTGGTCTATTTAACTCTGGAATTCGTCCTGCGATCAACGTGGGTCTTTCGGTTAGCCGCGTCGGCGGTTCCGCGCAGATTAAAGCGATCAAAAAGGTCTCGGGAACCTTGCGCCTAGATCTTGCTCAATACCGCGAACTTCAGGCGTTTGCGCAGTTTGCGAGCGATCTGGACGAGAGTAGCCGCAAGCAGCTGGATCGCGGACAAAGAATGGTCGAAATTTTAAAGCAACCTCCTTATTCGCCGCTTCCGGTCGAAAATCAAGTGGTCATCATCTTTGCGGGAAGCCGCGGATTTTTAGACGATGTGCCTACGAGCTCAATTGGCAAATTCGAAGCTGAGCTCTATCCGTATATCGAGGCAAAATATCCTGAAATTTTTGAAGAGATCAGAAGCAAAAAGACCATCGAGAAGGATTTGGAAGATAATTTGATCAAAGCATTAAATGACTTTAAAGCGACCTTTGCCGCTTAAAAGGGCTAAATTATGGCAAATTTAAAAGATATAAAGCTACAGATCAAGAGCGTTAAAAATACGGAGAAGACCACCAAAGCTATGAAGCTGGTCTCCAACGTCAAGCTTAAAAACACTAAAGAAGCAGCGATGCGCTCGCGAGCTTATGCGGTGAAGATTAACGAGGTCTTAGGTGAAATTTCTGCGCGCGTTAAAAATTACGTAGGCAATAATTCAGGCAACGACGAAAAACTTAGAATTTTTGATACCACGCGGGAGGTAAAGGTGGTTGATCTGCTGTTTATTACCGCAGATAAAGGGCTTTGCGGCGGTTTTAATATCAACACCATCAAAAAGATCAAAGCTTTGATCGAGGAGCTTAAAGCGAAAAAGATCAAGGTTCGCCTTCGCGCCGTCGGCAAAAAGGGGATAGAGTATTTTGATTTTCAAGGCATTGAGCTTTTGGAGCGATATATCGGCGTGAGCTCATCTCCATCGTCCGAGAAAGCTAACGAAATCGTGCAAGCCGCGGTTAAGGATTTTAACGAAGGTAAAACTGACAAAGTTATACTTATCCATAACGGCTATTTGAATATGATTACCCAAGAGATGCGGGTAAATACGTTGGTGCCAATCGGAGAGCCTGCGATTAACGAGGACGCTTTAAAAACCTCTACATTGGAAGTAGAAGTTGAAAGCCCTGAGGACGAAGAAATTTTAATGCTAAATTTAATCCAGAGCTATCTTAGCTACAGCATGTATTACGCGCTGATCGACTCTTTGGCTGCGGAACACTGCTCTAGAATGAACGCTATGGAAAACGCAACCAATAATGCTAAAGAGCGCGTATCGCAGCTAAATTTAGCATATAACAAAGCCAGACAAGGCTCTATCACGACTGAGCTTATCGAGATCATAAGCGGCGTCGAATCAATGAAATGAAAGGAAAACGGATGAAAGGAATAATTTCTCAGGTAATGGGTCCTGTGGTCGATGTCGATTTCAAGGACTACTTGCCGAAGATTAATGAAGCTATCGAGGTTAAATTTGACGTCGAAGGCGCTCATCGTAGGCTGATCCTAGAGGTAGCCGCGCACCTTGGAGATAATCGCGTCCGCACGATCGCTATGGATATGAGCGACGGACTGAGGCGAGGACTTGAGGCCGTCGCTTTGGGCACGCCTATTACAGTGCCTGTGGGCGAGAAGGTCTTGGGTAGAATTTTTAACGTCACGGGCGATCTGATCGATGAGGGCGAGGATGAAAAATTTGAAACCCGCTGGTCGATCCACAGAGATCCGCCTAGCTTTGAAAATCAAAGCACGAAGAGCGAAATTTTTGAAACCGGCATTAAGGTAGTCGATCTGCTCGCCCCTTACGCGAAGGGCGGCAAAGTAGGACTATTCGGCGGTGCTGGCGTCGGTAAGACCGTCATCATCATGGAGCTAATCCACAACGTCGCTTTCAAACACAGCGGTTACTCCGTATTTGCGGGCGTCGGCGAACGAACGAGAGAGGGAAACGACCTTTATAACGAGATGAAAGAATCCGGAGTTTTGGATAAAGTTGCCTTGACCTACGGTCAGATGAACGAGCCGCCGGGGGCGAGAAATCGTATCGCGCTAACCGGTCTTACGATGGCCGAGTATTTCCGCGACGAGCTTGGGCTTGACGTTTTGATGTTTATCGATAATATCTTCCGCTTCTCGCAGTCGGGGTCGGAGATGTCCGCGCTTTTAGGACGAATTCCGTCCGCGGTCGGTTATCAGCCTACGCTTGCTAGCGAAATGGGTAAACTGCAAGAGCGAATTACTTCTACCAAAAAGGGCTCCATTACCTCTGTTCAGGCCGTTTATGTGCCTGCGGACGACCTTACCGACCCTGCGCCGGCGACCGTTTTTGCGCACCTTGATGCGACGACCGTTCTAAACAGAGCGATCGCCGAAAAAGGAATTTATCCTGCCGTCGATCCGCTTGATTCGACCTCAAGAATGCTTGATCCGCAAATCATCGGCGAGGAGCATTACAAGGTCGCTCGCGGCGTTCAAGCAGTACTTCAAAAATATAAAGATTTGCAAGACATTATCGCGATTTTAGGTATGGACGAGCTTAGCGAAGAGGATAAGCTCGTAGTCGAGCGCGCTAGAAAGATCGAACGCTACCTATCTCAGCCGTTTTTCGTAGCCGAGGTATTTACCGGAAGCCCGGGTAAATATATCTCGCTAGAGGAGACTATCGCCGGCTTTAAGGGAATTTTAGAGGGCAAATACGACGATCTGCCGGAGAATGCCTTTTATATGGTAGGAAATATCGACGAGGTAGTGGCAAAAGCTGAAAAGATGAAAGCATAGGAATTTTAAGATGAAAGAATTTTTGCTTTTAGATATCGTTACGCCCGAAGGGATGGTCTTTTCGGGCGAAGTTAAATCCGTCCAACTCCCCGGCATTACTGGCGAAATGGGTATTTTGCCGGGGCATGCGAGCTTGCTAACGGGGCTTAAAGATAAAAGCGAAGGCGGCGTCGTAGAGATCGTGGATAAAGATGGCAAAAAGCAGCTTGTTTTGGTAAACGATGGATTTTTGGAAGTTACAGAAGAAAAAACTACTATCCTAGCCACTCAAGCCGTAGCTATCGGAGGCGATAGCGAAAGCGCCGTAGCGAAGTCTTTGCAGCGCGCCAAAGATATGCTTGCGTCTATTAGCTCGGATGCGGCAAATTCCGCAGCGATCATGGCTAGAGTCGACGAATTCGCAAGGCAAAGTTAAATATGCTAGATCTAATTTTAAGTTATTTTTCAAGAAGCACGTTTATTACGATATTCGTGCTTTCTTGGTTATCCATTTATTTTATCGTCACTTTTACGATTTTGATCTCCAGATTTGTAGGGCTTAGTGCGTGGCAACACCGCGAAGCAAAGGCGCTCGAATCCTTGCTGATGGGTGGTAGGATTTCGCTTTCGGGCTCTATTTTTCAAAAAGTAAATACCGATAAAATTTCAAAAGAAGCCTTGGAAATTTATAAAGGCAAGGCCGAGCGCGACTCCACTAGCGGACTTACTTGGCTATCTATCGTCGCCTCCACTTCGCCGTTTATCGGGCTATTTGGTACGGTCGTTAGTATACTTCACACATTTTCCAAGCTCGGTGGCGGAAATTCCGGCATCGATACTATCGCTCCTGCGATCAGTGAGGCGCTAGTTGCCACAGGATGTGGAATTTTTGTAGCGATCCCCGCATACACCTTTAGCTTACTTATAAAACGCAAAGCATACGAAGTTATGAGCATTATAAATCGTACAGCGGATATTTTGCTATTTAAAGCAAACACTGGAAAAGCTATTTAATGTATAATTTCGACGAAAATCCAGAGTTAAATATCACTCCGCTCGTCGATATTATGCTTGTTTTGCTAGCGATTTTAATGGTCGCGCAAACGGCGATTATCTACGATGAAAAGATCGAACTGCCTAGCGGCTCAAAAGCACAGGTTTCGGAAAATACCGCGGAATTCTTGCTTGTGCGTATCGGCGAAGATCGCAAGGTTTATATCGACAAAAGCTCGATGAGTCTGGCAGAATTCCCGGATAATCTCGTGCTGCTTAAAGGCACCGGCAAGTATAGCTTGGAAAAACCCGTCTATATCCAAGCCGATAAAAGACTCGTTTACGACGATGTAATGTTTGTCTTAAAGAGCTTAAAGCAAGCGGGTTTTACTAAAGTCGCGCTTCAAACAAATGGCTAATTATTCAAATTTTACGGGGGTTAAATACGATAATTTCAAATCGTTTTTAATTGCCCTTTTTGCCTATCTGCTGGTGATTTTCGTTCTTTTATATCAAATTTCAAAGCCGCAGGAAAAATTTAAAAAATATACCGACAATCCCAACGATTATATGGATGTTACTTTTGATTTCGAAATAGATGATAAACTTCCGTCCGCACCTGAAATCGCTAAAGAAACGAAGCAGGGCGAGTTTGAAAATAAGAATATTAAGGACGTGCCGGAGGATAAAATTAAGACTACGGCGCAAGTAGTTCCGCCACCTCCGGTGCAGGCAAAGCCGAAAGAGCCCGAAAAGCCAAAGGAAGAGCCGAAGCCGGAACCTAAAAAGGACGAGCCTAAAGCTGAGCCCAAAAAAGAGGAGCCCAAGCCTGAGCCTAAGTTGGAAGATAAACCTTCCGAAAAAGTAGTAGAGAAAAAAGAGGAAACTAAGCCGGAGCCAAAAAAAGAGGAGAAACCGAGCTTGAGCGATCTTTTTTCGGATACGACTAAGGACAATAAGAAGCTTGAGGAGAGCGCCAAAGCTAGCGACGCCGTTCAGAGTAACAAAAAGTCCGATAAAGAAACCGCCACCTCTAGTGCTAAGGATAAAGCGGCATCTAAAAATGCTGTGGTCAAATCCGATAAGCTTGGCGGCAGGACGCAAAGGACGGGGGAATTTAACGCCTATCTCGGCGCGATAGAAAAGAGGCTTCAGGTTCTATGGAGCCGCTACGTAGCGACCACGAAAGATGATGCGACGATTATTATAACTTTCGGTGCAGATGGACGAGTCGTGGATTATAAAATCGATGAGCTGGGAAGAGAGACGGAATTTAACCAGAAGCTGCGGGATTTCTTGGATAATCTATCAACCCAAAGCTTTCCGAAGTCTCCGGATGGGGCGGCGCATGAGATCAAGACTAAGATGTCTGATGTGATGAAGTCGAATTAGAATTTTTTAAGGAAAATAGTGAAAAAATTTTTTGGTATTTTTGTGTTTTGCTGTATGCTTTTTGCAGAAGATGTGGATTCTGCTAAAAATTCTACCTCTTCAAATTTAAACACTGAAATTCAAAATTCTAAAGAATTTAGGGCTTATTATGGAGATATTGCAAAGAAGCTAGAATATCTGTGGATAAAACAAGATGCTACCACTAACGATGACGCAGCGGTCGAGGTTACTTTCGGCGCGGACGGACGAGTGGTGGGTTATAAAATTATCGAGTTAGGTCGCGATATAAAATTTAACCAAAAGCTTGACAGATTTTTAAAGGGGCTTTCGGAGCAAAATTTTTCAAAATCCCCGGATAATAAACTTCATAAACTTAATATAAGATTAACCGAGATTGCGAAATCAAATTAAATTTAAGGAGAAAAGATGAAAAAACTACTTTTGATTCTTGCATTTTGTAGTAGCATTTTCGCGGCAGATGCGACTATGTCTATCGTAAACGAAGGGGTAAATCTACCTAAAATCGTCGTTCAAGATGCATCGAACCTTGCAAATTCAGAATTTGGCAACAAATTCTTTAAACTTATGGTGGGCGATCTAAAGGTCGGCGCGACTTTTGAAGTCAGCGACGAGTATCTACAAAGCAGCTATGATGCGGGCGCTTCCGATAATCTAGGCTCTAGCGGTGCCGCTCTGATCGTGCGCTACGCGGTAAGTGATAAAAGCTCGCCGATGAGCCTAAAAGCCAAAGTGCTCGAAGCAAACAGCGGTAGGGTGATGTATGAGAAGAGCTTTACGCTTTCAAATGCCGAAAAGTATCCATTTTTAGCACACATGGCGGTATCTGAGATCGTCAAGCAACTAGGGTACTCAAACGTCGATTGGATGAAGGAGATGATTTTGCTCTCTCGCTACACTTCGACGCGTGAGAGCGAGATTATGGTGGCTGATTATACGCTTACCTATCAGCAGGTGGTGCTTCGCGGTGGATTAAATATCTTCCCTAAATGGGCAAGCGCGGCGCAGAACGAATTTTATTACACCTATTACGTCAATAAAAATACGCCCGCTATCTATAAATTTAATCTATCCAACGGCAGCAAGAGTAAAATTTTTACCGGTCATGGCATGACGATAGCTTCAGATGTAAGTGCCGACGGCAGAAAGCTTCTAATCACCAATGCGCCTAAAGATCAACCCGATATTTATTTATATGATATAGCCTCGGGCAGCGCTAAGCAAATTACTGATTACGCTGGCATTGATGTAAATGGAAATTTTATTGACGGCGATTCGCGCGTGGCTTTTGTGAGCGATCGTCTGGGCTATCCGAACGTATTTGCCACTAGCATAAACGGCGGCAACGTTCAGCAGCTCGTCTATCACGGCAAAAATAATAACTCCATCAGCACAAATGGCAATTATGTTACTTACTCTAGTCGCGACGGCGGGGGCGGATTTAATATAT
>CAUSBF010000058.1:0-9360 GCA_963529595.1 uncultured Campylobacter sp. | reverse complement strand
TTTCTCTTAAGGGGGAAGGGACGCTACTTGCGAAGCGCTCCCCTTCCCCCTTAAAATCCCCTAACCCCTGGCACGCTCAAGGTGCGGACTGCGTCCGCTTTATTTAAATTGCGGCTTGCGCGCATATCAAGCCGCGATCAGGATGCAAACGAGTAAATTTTGCAATTTCAGGCAAATTCACGAGCGAAAATAAATTTTACAAACTCTGACGAAATTTTACAAAATCTCCCTGAAATCATATCCTGCGTTTTTGAGCGCCCAGGCGATGTCCTCTTGATGAGCCTTGCCTTTGGTCTCAAGCGTGATCGTGATCTGCGCGTCGCCGTACTCGATATTGGTCGAGAAGCGGTCGTAGTCGATCTTGACGATGTTTGCGTTGGCGCGGCGCAAAATTTCGGTAAGCCCCGTAAGCGCGCCCGGCTTATCGACGAGCGTGACGTTGATCGTCATCTTGCGGTGCGATTTTATGAGGCCTTTTTCGATGATGATGTTTAGCATCTGCACGTCGATGTTGCCACCGCTTAGGATGATGCCGATCTTTGCGCCCGCGGGGAATGCAAATTTCGCGTTCATCAGCGCCGCTACGCCTGCCGCGCCCGCGCCCTCGACGATGATTTTTTGCTGCTCGAGCAGATAGAGTATCGCGCTTGCGATCTCCTCATCGTCGACCTGCACGAACTCATCGACGCACTCGATGATCGTGCTAAGCGTGATCTCGCTAGTATCCCGCACGGCGATGCCGTCGGCGATGGTGCGGACAGATTTGGAATTTAGCGGCTTTTTCGCGACGAAGCTATCGTGCATCGCAGGCGCACCCTTAGCAGCTACGGCGATGATTTTGATGTCGGGGTTGATCTGCTTGGCGCAGCTGCAAACCCCCGTCGCAAGCCCGCCGCCACCAACCGGAACGACGATGTATTCAAGATCTGCGACCTCTTCGATCATCTCAAGCGCAATCGTGCCTTGGCCCGCCTGGACGAACTCGTCATTGAAGGGATGCACGAACGTCAGATTGTGCTCTTTGGCATATTCCAGTGCAAACGCGTACGCCTCGTCGAAATTATCGCCCTTTAGGATGATCTCTGCGCCCAGAGCCTTCGTGCCGCTTACCTTAAGTAGCGGCGTGGCTTCAGGCATTACGATCACGGCATGCACGCCGAATTTTTGCGCGCTCATCGCTACGCCCTGGGCGTGGTTGCCGGCGCTTGCAGCTATTACTCCATGGGCCCGCTCCTCATCCGTTAGGTGCGCGATTTTATTGTAAGCGCCGCGAATCTTATACGCTCCGGTGCGCTGCAAATTCTCGCTTTTGAGATACACTTCCGCGCCGTAAAGCTTGCTGAGCTTCGGCGCCAAAGCAAAGGGCGTTTTATAGACGAAATCGTTTATCGTGCGCTTTGCTTGGATGATTTTATTTAGATCAACCATCTACTTCCTTTCGTAATTTTAAATTTTGTTATTATACATATTTTTAGGCGAAATTTTATCCAGCGCGCCGTCTAAATCCGCGACTTCGGTTTTAAGCTCATCTAACTCCTGCGCCGCAGCAGCACGCCGCATTCGATATGGCTCGTATGCGCGAACTGATCGAAGATCGCAAACCTGCGCACCTCGTGCGTAGCGCAAAGCGAGCGTAAATTTTCAAAAAGCGTCTGCGGGTTACAGGAGATGTAGATCAAATTTTGAAAATTTTTTATGAAATCAATCACGCTAGGCTCCAGCCCCGCGCGCGGCGGATCGATCAAGACGTGCGAAAAATCGTAGCTGAAAATATCGATCCCCTTTAGCCGCTCAAACTCGCGCCTGCGCGCAAACGCGCTCATCAGCTCATCCGCGCTAAGGCGAACGAATTGCGCGTTGCAAACGCCGTTGAGCTCGCAGTTTATGCGAGCATTCGCGATCGAGCTTTTTGAAATTTCGCTCGCCAGCACGCGGTTAAATTTAGCCGCAAGCGGGATAGTGAAGTTGCCGTGTCCGCAGTACAGCTCCAGCAGATCGCGCGCGGCGGAGCTTTCTGGGCGCACGGAATGTTGTTCGCAGCTCGAATTTTGCGCGGCGAACTGCTCGCAGGCGGAATTTTGCGCGATGAGTTTTTCGCAGGCTAAATTTTGCACGCAATGCTTTTCGCAATCTAAATTTTGCGCGGTCAAATTCTGTTCGATGAAATTTTGAGAGGCGAAATTTTTATCCGTAGTGCCCTCGTCTGCGGGCGCACAGTTAAATTTCACGGAATTTTCGCCGTTAAATTTTGCAGAAGCGAAATTTGCTTTAACGGAATTTCGGCAAGCGGCGTCAAATTCGGCGGAATTTTCAGAAGCAAAATTTCGATCCGTAGAATTTCGCGGGGCGGGCTCCTCGCAGCCGTAATTTTGCGCAGAGGAATTCTCTGCTATTAAATTCTTTGCGGCGGAATTCTGCGCGGCGCACACCTCGCCCATGACCTCTTTGCCGAAGTCCACGCAGCTTCTCGCCCAGGCGATCATCTTTTCGTTCACGCCGCGGTTTGGCTGGATGAAAGCGTTTTCGCCGAAGCGAAATTTATAAACTCGCCCGTCCACCCAAAGCTCATCCGTTAGGCTTAGCTCGCCGCTTAGCAGCTTCTGTCCGCGCGCGCGAGCCATAACTCTGATGCCAAGCTTGCCCGCCAGTTCGCAAATCGCCTCCTGCTCGCGCTCGCCCAGGCGCTTGTGATAAAGCAACGTCGCCAAAATCCCGCTAGCGCACGAGATGAACTCGACGCCGAAGAGCCTTTCTTTTAAAGCTTTGCTCCGCCTAAGCGCCTCTAGCAGCCGCGGCATTAAATTTGCGATAGGAAGCGCTACCTTGGGGCATTCGTTAATTAAAATTTTCTTACTACGTGCGCCGCCCATCGTGTATGCAAGATCAAATGCGCTATGCCAAATATCGTGCCAGATGCCAAATTCCGCCCTAATGCGGTAATTTTGCGGCTGTGAGGCAAAAAACTCAAACTCGCCGTCAAAGAATTCTCTAAATTTATCGGCGATCAGCTGTTTTTTGTATAAAATTTGATCTTCGTAAGACCCGCCGAGCGTGCAACTGCCGCAGCTACCGAAGCTTTCGCAATTCATACATCCACTCTTTTACCCACTACGCGTAGTAAAAGAATGATAGCCGCGATACCCAAAAT
This sequence comes from uncultured Campylobacter sp., assembly GCA_963529595.1. GTDB lineage: Bacteria > Campylobacterota > Campylobacteria > Campylobacterales > Campylobacteraceae > Campylobacter_B. The sequence continues at coordinate 6,212 of CAUSBF010000058.1, read as the reverse complement.
CAGACATCCCCATACGCTAAGCCCAAAGCCCGCAGGCAGGTAGCCGCAAACGATACTGATGCCGCAAACGACCAGCGCATAGGTCATCTGCGTACTTACGTGCTCGATGTGATCGCAGCCTGCGCCCATCGAAGAAAGGATCGTCGTATCCGAAATCGGCGAGCAGTGATCGCCGAATATCGCTCCGGTGAGCACCGCGCTGATATTTACACACATAAAAACGTGAAATTCCTCGCCGCTAAGTCCGTATTTTTGCCCCACGGCGTGCGCTAACGGCACGGCTAAAGGTGTGACGATGCCCATGGTGCCGAAGCTTGTGCCCGTTGAAAATGAGATAAACGAGCTAAGCACGAAGATCACGATCGCAAGCGCAAAGCGCGGCGTAGCGTCGCTTAGAAGCTCGACTAGGTAGCGCGAAGTGCCAAGCTCTTTGATAACCGAGCTTAGCGACCACGCAAAAAGTAGGATTATGACGGTGTTTAGCATACTTTTCCAGCCGCCAACCCAGACCTCGATCGCCTCTTTGACGCCGTAAATTTTTTGCGCGATGCCCAAAACGACGGCGATGATCGACGAAAAGAGCGCGGATTGAAACAGCACGACCGAAGCGTCCGCAGCACTAAATGCAGTACGGATCGAAGTAAAGCTAAGAGGAGCTGCCTTGACCACCTCCAAGGTCTCGCCCTCCAGCGAGCTGTAGCCGTTGAGATAAAATCCGATGACGGAAAGAACGATCATCGCTCCTAGCGGGATTATCGCGTTTAGCTTGCGAAGTACGACGCCCTCTTTGGGCACGAAAATTTGATCCTCTAAATTTTTGATCTTAAAATCCGCAGCTCCGCTCTTTCCGCCGCGAGATGCGATCTCTGCGCGATACATCGAGCCAAACTCCCTACTCATCACTGCCGTGGCGACTACGAAAAAGATCATGAAAATATTATAAAATCTATACGGGATCGTCTCAACGAAGACGGTGAAGGCGTTTATGTTTTCTACGCCGATCTGCGAGTAGGCCTCTTTGATCGCCGAAATTTCGACTCCGACCCACGTGGAGATCACCGCGATGCCGGTGATCGGCGCAGCGGTCGCGTCGATGATGAAGGCGAATTTCGCTCGCGAAATTTTAAATTTATCCATAAGCGGCCGCATTATCGGGCCCACGATCAGCGCGTTTGCGTAATCGTCAAAAAATATCACGATACCCATCAGCCAGGTGTAAATTTGCCCCAAAACTGGGGTGTCTGCGTGCTTACTAAGCCAGAGCGCAAGCGCTTTCGTGCCGCCGCTTTTGGTCACCAAAGCGATGAGCCCGCCGATACACATGACCTGAAGCAAAATGCCCGCGTTCCACGTATCCGCCATCGATTTTACTACGCGCGAGCACAGGTTCGTAAAGGCAAAAAGCGCCGAAGCCGCGATGCCGTGATCTACCATACCGACGAGAAAAGTCCCGCTTAGCACGCCCAAAAACAGCGACAAAATCACGTCCTTGGTGATAAAAGCAAGCACGATCGCCGCAACCGGCGGGATAAGCGTCAGCACGCCGTAAAGCTCGCTGTTTCGCACGGCGGGCTCCACGTCCGCAAGCGCCAGCGCGGGCAAAAAAATCGCCGTAAAGATAAGCAAATTTTTTAACATTTTAATCCTTGATGGTTGATAAAATTTTAAAATTTAACCTCCAATCGGGGGTTAAATTTTAAAATTCTGCGCGCCTTGCAGCAACTATTCGTATTCACGCGCTTTCTTTTACGGCGATTTTTGAGCGCCTTAATCGCGCAGCAAACTCTACAATTTTGCTGCGTTTGCAATTTTGCGCACGCATTTTTAAGTAACTTGTCGCACAATAAAATCTCTCCGGTGCAAAATACCGTGCGCGGCGTAATCAAAAAGCGTTTTATAAATGCATTTAAAATTTTACTTAACATAGCAAAAGACCCAAATTAAGGTAAAATTCCACAATGATGCAACGCTTACTTTGTCGCAAGAGCGATAAATTTCTCTCGCAAAATTTGACGAAATCCCGCTCTTGATCGCAAAGCAAAATCCCTTAGCAAAAATTTTATCACGCATAAATTGCACAAATCGCCATTTTTAAAGCTCGTCTGCACGTTTATAAAATTTCAGTGCATGCAACCTGCGCAAGCAAAGCGATAAAATTTTAAAGCGTTAAATTTCACCAAATTGCGCTCGAAATATCCGCTAAATCTATAGAATTTACAAAGCGACAAAACTCTAAATTTAAAGCTCATAAGGCTTTTGCAAACCTAAAAACACGGCAAGTCTAAAATGACGACGAAGCGGCGAGCGACCCTTTAAATCAAGCCCGCTAATTCTCACGCTCAGGCGCATCTTGCGGATCGCTCGTAAAATCATCGCTTGCTTGCGTAGGGCTTAATCCAAGCGAGCGCAAATAGCTCTGCGTAGCTGCTTCGCCACCCGCAAGCGCGTAGTCTAGCGCATTTAGCCCCGCCTCATCGACTGCTTTTTCGTTTGCGCCCGATTTTACGAGCAATTCAACGATCTGCTTGGTACTTTTTCGCGCCGCAAACATCAGCAGTGTCTTGCCCGCGCCCGAACGCTCACAGCCGTCGCTACGCTCGCCTAGTGACGCTAGAGCCTGGGCCTCGGCGCTGCCGATCTGGCGGACATTTACGCTAGCGTGCGAGTAGATTAGCAACTTTACGAGCTCATAATTTTTTGCCGCGGTGGCGAAAAATATCGGAGTTTGCCCAAGTGAGTTTTTATAGCCAACCAAGGCGCCTTTAGAGATCATAAATTTTGCGCTTTGAACGTTATTCATCGCGTAAAATAGCGAGTTTTCCTCGCCAGCATTCACCTGCGCGCCTCGCTCGATCAAAGCGCCGCTAAAGCGCTCGTCATATCCTAGCAAAAGTGCCAGATCCAGGGCATTATCAAGCTCGTAAATTGCAAAATCCTTGCTAAAAAGTAGCGTACGAAACTCATCTGCACCTACTCCGCCTTTTAACGCCAGCTCAAGCTCACCGTAATCCACTGCCTTGCGATCCTTTGCAGCGTATGCGATAAATTCTGATATCACGGCGCTTGCCAGCTCATCGGCATCGTTTTTATTAAATTTGGCGGTGAAATAATCTCTTAGCGACTCCCTGGCTGCCGGGATCTCGCCCATAAAATTGCCATAGGCGATGAAATTTCCGATCTTGCGCTCGGAGTAAAATTCTAAGGCTTCAAGCGATTTTTCGCTAATTTGCGCATAGTTTTTCTCTTTAGCATAGCTCAAAAAGCCCTCGCCATCCATCCCCGCAAAAGCAAGCACGCGCTCAAGCCTTTTTTCGTTCAGCAAGGCTTCATTACCGACACAATCGATATTTTCGTCCCTGATCTCAGAAGCCGCGCTTTTTAAATTTTGCAAAAATTCTGCGCCAGCTAGCGAGCCTTTACAGCCAAAATCGCTTTGCAGCAGCTCTTCGTCCGCAGGCTCTTTGCTAAAAAAGCCGCGCGGATCGCTTAGCATCTGCTCGCAAGAAGCGCCAAAAAGCGTGCCGCAAAAAACAAACGAACCCATTAGAATTTTTCGCATCGCTACCTCGAATTGCATTTGAAGCGTTATTTTACCTTTAAATTTATTTATTAAAACTTAGTGCGGACGGTGGAATTCTACGGAATTCCTTTCAGCCTTATAAAATTTTGCGGAATTTTTAAAATTTTACGGCGCGGCGGCGAGCTGTACTGAACGGCCGTGTAGCGGCGTAGCGATGGACGACGCCGGATACGGCGCAGCGGCGAGCGGTGTTAGGCGATAGTCAGACAGCGGCGCGGCGAGAGCGTCGCTAGAGGCGGCACTACAACCGATGAAATCCTATACGACGGCTAGACGGCAAATAGCCAAATAGCGGCACGGCGGTAAGTAGCGTCAGAAGTATGCCGGGCGACGACGCAACGACAAATAACGCTAGAGGGCAAACGACGCCAAGAGGCAGCTAGACGGTAGCGCAGCGGGCGGCAATGCATGACGGCACGGCGACCGGCGACGTTAAAATTTTAAAATTTACGCGCGCCCTAGCGGTAAAATAAAATTTCGCAAGCTGTACAAATCTAACTGAATTCCGCGCTAGGTTTATCGTGAAATAAAATTTTGTAAGCGAAGCCCGTGCCACAGAATTCTACGCGCATTAGTAGCCAGATAGAATTTGCGAGGTAAAATTCCTTGCATGATGAAAGAATTTTACGCGCTCTGCGCGGAGTAAATTAAAATTTCGCCGCGCAAAATTCCGCGCCTAGCGCAAAATCCGCCGCGTTAAAATTTAGCAAATTTCAATCTGATGGAATTTAGCACGACCGTTACGGAGCTAAAGCACATCGCCGCGGCGCCGTACATCGGCTTTAAAAGCACGCCGAGCGCCGGATATAGCGCGCCTGCCGCGATCGGGATACATACGGCGTTGTAAAACAGCGCCCAGAAGAGGTTTTGCTTGATCGTCCGCATAGCAGCTCCGCCTAGGCGGAATAGATATAGTACGTTCGCAAGGTCGTTTTTTATAAAAATCACGTCGCCCGCGCCCTTGGCTACGTCGCTGCCGCCGTTCATCGCGATGCCGATGCTAGCCGCTTTTAAGCTCGGCGCGTCATTGACGCCGTCGCCCACGAAAAGCACCCGCTTGCCCTCATCGGTCAGGGATTTGATGAACTCATATTTGCCGCTTGGAAGCACTCCGCTTCTTACCTCGTCGATGCTAAGGCTGCGAGCGACGAAATTTGCCGTTTTGGCGTTATCGCCCGTTAGCATGACGGTTTTTACGCCGCTTTTTTGCAGCGTCTGAATGACGCCGCGCGCTTCGGCTCTGATCTCGTCGCTAAATGCGATAAAGCCTGCGTAAGAGCCGCCTATCGCGCAGTAAACGACGCCGAAGCCCTTGTCTAAAAGCTCCTCCGCTTCTACTTCGACGCCCGCATCCACGCCGCGCTCGCGCAGAAAGCCCGCGCTACCGCAAAGGATTTCGCCGGTGGGATTTTTAGCGACGATCCCCTTACCTGCGATGCTTTCGAACTCGCCGTTAAGCTTAGAAATTTCGCCGAATTTCAGCTCGGCAAATTTTACGATCGCCTTTGAGATCGGATGCTCGCTAAGCTTTTGCGCGCTTGCTAGAGCGTAGAGATCCTGGGCGCTCAAATCGCTAAAGCTTACCGAAATTTCGCCCTTGCTAAGCGTGCCGGTTTTATCGAAAACCGCGACGTCCGCGTCCTTTAAAATTTCTAAAATTTCGGGATTTTTGATTAAAATTCCAGCCTTTGCGGCGTTTGAGATCGCGCAAACGATCGCGATCGGCGTTGCAAGACCTAGCGCGCACGGGCAGGAGATGATAAGTACGCAGATAGCGGCGGATGCGGCGTATGAAAGCCGCCCGTCAAGCGCCATCCACGCTATAAAGCTAGCAATCGCGATCAAAATCACTGCAGGCACGAAGATATTTGAAATTTTATCGGCAAAGCGCGCGATCGGCATCTTTTTATTGCCCGCCTCGTTTAGCAGATTTTTAATCTCGGCAAGTAGCGTTTGATGGGGGAATTTCATCACCTTCACGTAGATGACGCCGTCGGTGCTGACGCAGCCTGCGTTTACCTCATCGCCTACGCTTTTATAAACCGCCAAGCTCTCGCCGCTAATGAGCGAGGTGTCGATCTGCGCGCCGCCCTCGACGATAAGCCCGTCGCAAGGGATGCGCGAGCCGTTTTTTACGAGAACCTTATCGCCCGGCTTTAGCGCCTCTGCGCGCACTTCGGCTATCGTGCCGTCGTCTTTGATCAAAAGTGCGGTTTTAGGGCTTAGATCGATTAGCCCCTTGATGTAGTCGTTCGCCTTCATCTTGCTGCGCTCTTCAAGGTATTTGCCGAGCGAAATAAAGGCGATTATCATCGAGGCGGACGAGAAATAAAGATTGGTAAATTCGTTCTGCACGCCGTGCGTATAGACCCACGCCGCGGCCGTTAGCGAATAGGCAAACGCAAAAAAGCTTCCCATCGCCACGAGCACGTTCATATCAAAGCTTCTGTTTTTCAGAGAACCATAAGCGTGATAAAAGAAGTTCTTGCCGCAGTAAAACAGGCTCACGCACGCCATCGCCGCGCAAAGTAGCGCTTTTGGAACGAAGCCTAAAAACCCGCTCATCTCCACCGCCATTACCGCCGCGGCTAAAACGAGAGCGAGGATCAGCCTAAATAGCGCTGCTTTGAGG
>CAUSBF010000057.1:0-9449 GCA_963529595.1 uncultured Campylobacter sp. | reverse complement strand
GATTATGATCTCTTAATCATAATTTATAAAAAAATCACTAAAAAAGGCTATAATCCGATCGCTCTGCAAACTCACGTCGGCAGCAAGAGCGTGACTAAAATTTTAGTTGGACCTTTTGAGGGCGAGGCGCTACAAAAGGCACTTAGCGATATGCGCAGCATCAATAGCGGAGCGTATATCTACCGAGTGAAATAGTGGACAGATTCGCGGTTTTCGGCAACCCGATCGCGCACTCCCTCTCGCCGCTACTTCATAATTACGCTATAAAATTTTTTGAGCTGGACGCCTACTACGGGCGGGTTTTGCTGCAGCGCGGCGAAGAGCTGCGCGCTAAATTTGAAGCTCTGGGGCTTGCGGGCGCAAACGTGACCGTGCCTTTTAAGCTCGACGCATTTAAAGCATGCGACGTCCTAAGCGAGGCGGCGCAGAAGATCGGCTCGGTAAATACGCTCGTGCTAAAGAGCGGCACGCTGCACGGCTTTAACACCGACGCGCAAGGCTTTTTCTGCGCGATCTTGGGCTTTGGCGAGATTCGCAGCGCACTTATTTTGGGTGCGGGCGGCACGACGCGAGCGATCGGCTACGCGCTAGGCGAAAACGGCGTGAAATTTGACATCCTAAATCGCAGCGCAAAAGATTTTGACTTCGGCTGCGAGGAGTTTTTTACCTATGAAAATTTTAGATCCAAAGACTATGATCTGATCGTCAATGCCACCGGCGCGGGACTCAAAGATGACGCGCTGCCTGCGCCCGAGGGGGTAATAGATGAAATTTTATCCCGCGCAAAATTTGCTTTTGATGCGATCTATGGTAAGCAGACTCCATTTTTACAAGCCGCGCGCGCAAAAAATCTACCCGCAAAAGACGGCAAAGAGATGCTGATAAATCAGGGCGCGCTTGCTTTCAATCTCTTTTTCGGCGGCAAATTCGACTTAGCAGAGATTGTATCGCTGATGAGCCATGCTGCAAATTTACGCTAAATCGACTCTTAGGCTTTTCAATTATCCGCCCAGTATAATGAAATGTTTTAAATTTTGCATGGAGTTAGTTATCCGTTCTTAAATTTCGTATCGTGTAACTTTGGGCGTTTGATTTTAAAATTCTTACGTTTGCTTTCAGCCGAGCCGTGTTAATTTGCTTACAAAAGATTCTGTTTAAAATTGCTACGAATTAGGCATAAAGATGCTTGATAAAGTCTCGCGTATTTTTCTGCTCGTTTCTTGGATGTTCTATTCTAAAATTCTACGACGAATCTAAATTAAAATTTTGTGCAGTTTAAGTAAAATGTGATCGGTTGCGAATTATGCGGTAGAAACTTTATTTGAGCGTGGCGGCGCAAAACTCATTTATTAAAAAGATAAAATTGCTACCAAAATTTCAAAATTTAAAGCTAAATTTTAATTAATTGTTATACAATAAAAAATATAAACTAATAATTGCTAAAGGTTAAGATTTGATGTTTTTCGGCAAAATTTTAAAATTTTACGCGCACGGATTCGCTTCGATGAAGCTTGGCAAAACGCTGTGGGCGGTAATTTTGATCAAGCTATTTATAATTTTTGTGCTACTAAAATTTTTTATTTTCGACGAAAACTTGGATTCTAAATTTAAAACCGATCAAGAAAAAATCGATTTCATCTATAAAAATTTGACTAAGGAGTAGGAATGCAAGAGCTTGCTAGCGTGGATTGGTCGAGGGCGCAGTTTGCGCTCACGGCACTTTATCACTTTCTTTTCGTGCCCCTAACGCTGGGGCTTAGCTTTATCGTGGCGTTTATGGAGAGCCTATATGTCGCGACCGGTAAGCAGGAGTGGCTCAAGATCACTAAATTTTGGCTGCGCCTTTTCGGTATAAATTTTGCCATCGGCGTCGCGACCGGCATCATAATGGAGTTTGAGTTCGGCACCAACTGGGCGAATTACAGCTGGTTTGTGGGCGACATTTTCGGCGCGCCGCTTGCGATCGAGGGCTTGCTCGCGTTTTTCTTAGAGGCTACCTTCTTTGCGGTAATGTTCTTCGGCTGGGACCGCGTGAGCAAGAAATTTCACCTTCTTTCAACCTGGCTCGTGGCGATCGGATCAAATTTAAGCGCATATTGGATTCTAATCGCGAACGCTTGGATGCAAAACCCTGTTGGTACGAGCTTTAATCCCGATACGATGCGAAACGAGATGAGTAATTTTTTAGATATCGCGCTATCTCACTTCGGAGTGGCTAAATTTTTACATACCGTCGGCGGCGGCTACATTACCGCGGCGCTTTTCGTGCTTGGAATTTCGGCGTTTTATATGCTAAAAAACAAAGACTTCGCGCTTGCTAAAAAAAGCTTCATCGTAGCGGCAAGCTTCGGTATGCTAAGCTCGCTTTTCGTGCTATTTAGCGGCGACGAGAGCGCCTATCAGGTCGCGCAAAAGCAGCCGATGAAGCTTGCGGCGATGGAGGGTCTGTATAAGGGCGAAGTAAATGCAGGCATCGTCGCGGCGGGAGTTTTAAATCCGAGCAAACTTCCCGGAGACGATAAGGAGCCGTTTTTGTTCGAGATAAAAGCGCCCTATGCGCTAGGGCTAATGGCTACGAGGGGGCTTGATAATTTCACGCCGGGCATCGATGATCTGGTATTCGGAAATGAAAAATTCGGCATCGAAGGCGCGGATAAAAAGATCGAAAAAGGCAAAATCGCCCTGCAAGCGCTGAAGGACTATAAGGTCGCCAAAGACGCCAATGATACTGCTGCGATGCAGCAGGCGCGCGAAATTTTATTCGGTAACCAAGATATGCAAAATTTAGGCTACGGCTACTTTGACGACGCGAAGCAGATCGTCCCTCCGGTGGCGCTTACATTTTATAGCTTCCACGTGATGGTGGCTTTGGGAAGCTATTTTATCTTGCTATTTTTCGTGACGCTATTTTTGGCGATGCGAAAGAATCTCGCCGAATACAAGAAAATTCTATGGCTTTGCGTATTTAGCATCCCTCTGGGATACGTCGCGTGCGAGGCGGGCTGGATAGTAGCCGAAGTAGGGCGCCAGCCGTGGGCTATACAAGATCTTATGCCGGTGGGCGTCGCGGCTACGAGCCTGGCGGGGACGAATATAATGATCTCGTTTGCGCTCTTTGCGGTTTTATTTACGGTTTTATTCATAGCCGAGATAAAGATCATGCTAAAACAGATAAAGATAGGATTTTAAGATGCACGAAATTTTTCAAATTTATTGGTGGTGCGTGGTTTCGCTTCTGGGCGGAATTTTGGTTTTTATGCTCTTCGTGCAGGGTGGTCAGACGTTGCTTTTTACACTGGCAAAGAGTGAGACCGAGAAGGATTTTATAATAAATTCCATCGGCAAGAAATGGGAGCTTACGTTTACTACGCTCGTGATGTTCGGCGGAGCGTGCTTTGCGGCGTTTCCGCTATTTTATGCTACCAGCTTCGGCGGGGCGTATTGGGCGTGGATGGCTCTGCTTTTTTGTTTCATAATCCAAGCCGTCGCTTACGAATACAGAAAAAAGCCCGATAATTTCTTGGGCGCTAAAACTTATGAAGCCTTTCTTTTCATAAACGGCTCGCTAGGCACGATCCTGCTTGGCATCATCGTCTCTACGCTTTTTAGCGGCAGCGAGTTTGCGCTGGGCGATAATAATTTCGTGCAGTGGAAAAATCCCGCTCGTGGGCTTGAGGCGCTAGCAAATCCGTTTAATTACATCTTGGGAGTTGCGCTATTTTTCTGCGCTAGAACTGGAGCGAGCTTATATTTGATGAACAATATCGCCGAGCCTGAAATGATCGCCAAGCTCAAAGCCTCGCTTAAATTTAATGCTAGCGCGTTTTTGGTATTTTTCATCGCGTTTTTGGCGTGGGTCTTGCTAAAGCAGGGATACGCAGTCGGTGCGGGCGGCATCGTAAGCCTTGAGAGCTTTAAGTATCTGCATAACTACCTAAGCCTGCCTGCGGCGCTAATCTTGCTACTGCTAGGTGTCGTGCTGGTGCTGGTGGGGATATTCAAAGGCGCATTTACAAGCAGCGTGCGTGGAGTATTTTTCTACGGCGTGGGCGTCGTATGCGCGGTAACGAGCGTATTTTTGATCCTGGGGCTAAACAACACGGCGTTTTATCCGTCAAATTTCGACCTGCAAAGCTCGCTTTCGATAAGCAACGCAAGCTCGAGCCTCTATACGCTTAAGACGATGTTTTACGTATCGTTTCTAGTTCCTTTCGTGCTGGGTTATATAAGCTATGTTTGGCGCGCGATGGATGCAAAAAAGCTTGATAAAGAGGGGCTTTCAAACGAGCATTATTAGGCGCGTCAGCTCCAGCATGGCTTCCGCGCGCCGTGTGGCGGCGAGGCTGTACTTTTGTGCTCGGCTCTGCGCGCTTTTGCGCCTAGTTAAATTTCATATCGGCGGCGCTTTTTACGCGCCGCATTATAAAAATTTTAAGGATTAAAAATGATCAAATCTTTAGTTTTCATCGCGATTTGGATGATCTTGCTCGTAGGAAGTTATAAATTTATAAAGCTAAACATCGCTCATCACGAAAAAAGCGAGCAGTAAAAGGGTAGAAATTTTAAAAGCTAGCGGCTCGGGATTTTGTTTTAAATTTAGAAAGCGAGGTCTAGAGCCGCAAGATGCGGGCGAAATTTTATCTAGCCCTTGTAATCGATATTTTTTTCAAACTCTTTAAGTCGCATATGGATTGAGCGCAGCTCCGTGATCGTCGTCCAGTTATTCATAAACACGCTAAAGCTGCCGCGCACTTGATTAAAGGCGTTACTTACCTGCACCAACACACCCAAAGTGATCGCCTGAGTAAAAATACCAGGACCGACCAAAAAGTAAGGCACTAAAATTAAAATTTGAGAAAAAGAGCGAAGCCATAGATCGAAATAACAAAGATGCAAATATAACTTGTAATAGTTATGCTTCAACTTAGCAAACAGTCCCTCGACTTGCTCCTGCCCTCCATAGTTGATCTTGTCGTCCTCGGCTAAAACTAACTCTTTTCTAAACGCCGCTTCTACCTTTTGGTTGTCGTATTCCAGGCGCGGCAGGTACCAGCCTACTAACCACGAAATGATAAGTCCGCCGATGCTGACCCCCAGTGCGATCCATACGAGAGAGCCCGGTGTTTCGTTTAAAAAAGGTATCTTGACTTTTTCGCTAAGCTCCCAAAGCACGGGGATGAACGCGATTAGCGTTAAAATCGCAGATAGCACTCGCGAACCGATATCTTCCAAGATGCGCGCAAAGCGCAGTGCATCTTCTTGGATACGCTGCGAACTTCCCTCTACGTCACGTTCGACATTTTTCCAATATTTAAAATATGAAAACGTAATCGCCTCGCGCCATTGAAACACCCAGAGTCTAACGACATATCTTTCAAGAACGCCCACTAAAACTAAAGGGATAGCGATCCACAAAAATATAAACATCTGGTTCCAAAAATCGTCTATAGTGTGGTTTTTGGCATCTTGAGCCAGATCGTAAAAGGAGCGGTTCCATTTATTGTATTGCACCATCAGATCCACTTCAAAAATTTGCACCAAAATAATAAAAATTAGACCCGAATAAGCAAAGAATGCGTATTTTTTGCCCTTAAAAAACGATGAAAACATTAAATTCCTTTATTCTTTCGGTTGTGTTTCTTGCGGCTTTGTATCGCTGCTAGGTTTTGGATTTAAGATTGCCGTAAATAGGTGCTCGCGAAGTATCCGCGCCGCTTCCTGCACGTCCGCGCTTTTTACCGCATTTATGCTTGCCGCGTAGCTTTTTTCGTCATAGAGCGGATAGCCGTAAAGCTCGTGCGCAGTGATATTAGCAAGCCAAAAATCATTCGTCTGCGCAGCCCTTTTGGTCGATAAAATTTGCGCTTTTTTAAAATTTGCCAGCTCGCTATCTTTTGCGCCGGAGCTTTCGATCTGTTTTAAAATTTCACTCACGCTTGCTGCAACCACACGGGCATCTTTAGGTTCGGTAGAAAACGATACATTCAAGCTCGCTGCGATTTGTGGCTCACGCACATAGGCGCTATGCACCATCGCCGAGTAAATTTGTCCGCGCGCCTCGCGGATCTGCTCGACGATGCGATTGCTTAGCACGCTTTTTAACGCTTGAAATTTATAAGTGTCTGAAAAGTCAAAATTTTGCAGCTCATAGTTTGAAAAAATCATCCGAACTTCGCTTTTATCACTATCGCCGTAATCTTGCACAATCTCGCCACTAGAAGTATTTAGCATCAAAGTTTTAGGCGTAGCGCTGTTTACGCCAGGCTTTAGATTGCCGATATATTTGGCTAGGATTTGTTTCGCGCGTGCAGGCTCAAAATCGCCGCTAAGCACAAAGATAAAATCTCCAGCACCTGAAAAAATTTCATCCGCATCGCGCTGTAAATCGGCAAGATTTGCGCTCTTTACGTCATCTGCACTAAGCGGCTGCTTGCGAGCCGTATCTCCTGAATATAGAGATTTTAAAATTTGCTCGCCGAATTTAAATTCCGCCGTCTCGTCTCGTAGCGCAATCGCCGAAAGCGCGTCGGTTTTATATTTTGTAAGCGAGCTTGCATGAATTAGCGGCTCGCTAAATCTCGCGTAAAGCTCGTGTGCCATCGCCTCCAGATCCGCCCCTGCGCCCCTAAAACCGCAGTCTGCGTCATCCATCCTAAATCTTAGCTTATAATCAAATTTTGAGGTCAAGCGTCCCGCTTCGTATTCGTTTAGCTCGCCTATGGTGCCTGAGTTTAGCAGCGCAGTTAGAATTTCGCCACGAGCCTTGCCAAAATGCGCGTAGCCGCCTTTTTTAACGGCTGCGAGGGCGATTTTATTTTTCTCGCTTTTAAGGGGTCTTAAAATTACGCGAGCGCCGTTTTTAAACTCCAAAATTTCAGTGCCGCTAGCGCCTTTTTGTGCTTTAAATTCCGCCTCTTTTAAATTTGCTCCCGCAAGTTGCTTGGAAGTAAGCTTCGAAGCAGCGAAATTAAACGGCACCGCTTTTTCGTAGAGCAGCTCCGCATCTTTTTGGCTAATGCCCAAATCCTTTGCCGAGATAATCTCCGTAAATCTCGCTCCATCCGTTATCTGAGAGAAAAATTTATTAACATCCGCTAGCGTTATTTCTTCTAACGCCTTGAGGCTTAGATCGTGCTCGTCTTGCTTACTAAGCTTTACATTGCCGTTTTGTACGAAATCAAGTAATGCCCCTATTTGCGCACTTTGCGTATCGTTTTTAAGCAGATCGGCTTGCACTTGATGTTTAAATTCCGCCTTAACGCTATCAAAATCGTCATTGTTAAATCCGTGTTCGCGCACCCCTTTGATCGCGCTAAAAAGACTACTTAATGTGGCGTTGGCGTCGAAATTAAAAATATTTGCGCTTATGCTGTATAGTCTGCGGTTTTTAAACAGATCGTCCGAGCCGAAATAGGCTTTAAGCGGAATTTTAGCATTCACATTCATCGCGTCGTATCCAAGCTCCATCAGCCTCGATACGTAGGCTTGCAGCCACTCATTTTTAAGCGCACCGTAGCTTCTTAACGGCTCATATTTGCCTGCGTAAAGCACGCTAGCGACATTAGCGCCGAGTTCAGGTTCTACGGTACTTGCAAGCCCGCCTTCAAATGGATGCAGGCTAAGATCGCGCGGGATTTTTTCGCCGTGCGCAGAAAGAGAGCTAAAATTTTGCTTGATTAGGTTTTTAATCCGCTCAATGTTTACGTCGCCCACGACTATGATGCTAATGGCGCTAGGAAGGTAGTTGCGCGCGTAGAATTTTTTTAGTTGCTCGCCAGTAGCGCCTTTGATGATTTCATTTTGTCCGATCGGAAAGCGTCTGGAAAATATAGAATTAGGGTATAAATATGTGGCGCGCTTTTCGTAAAAGCGCCTCTCAAAGCCTTTTTTTGCTTCTTCTAATATAACGCCCTTTTCCTTTTGCGTTTCGTTCTCGTCAAATTTTACGCCGCCTGCATAATCGCGCAGTACCAAAAATACGTCCTTTAGCGTCTCGTCGCTCACTTGGGCTTGGATGTTGTATGTGGTGTTTTCAAAGCCAGTCTGTGCATTGAGATCGGCGCCGAATTTCACTCCTAGGCGCTGCAAGGTATGAACGAGCTCGTTTTTATCGAAGTGCTCGCTGCCGTTAAATGCCATATGCTCGACGAAGTGTGCTAAGCCCTGCTCGTCGTCATTTTCATCAACACTACCTGCGGCTACGTTTAGGTAAAAAAGCGCGCTATTTTTCGGCACATCGTTTTTGAGTATATAAAATTTCACGCCGTTTGCTAGCTCGCCGTGCACGACGCTAGGATCTAGCTTAAGTGGCGCGTCAGGGTTGGTATCTGCGGAATAAAGGCTCAAAGAGCAAAGTAGGGTGGCGATAAAAAATATAAGCTTTTTCATAATTGTCCTTGGATTTAAAAACTTGCGATTGTAACAAAAGCTAGTTTAAAGTATGATTTTGCGAGCTTCGTTATGGGTGAAATTTTGCCAAGGATTTGGGATTTTACTCGCGGTTTTGAAATTTTACTTGCAGAATTGAGAGGAATGTAATTTTTGGAATTTTTGGAATTTTTGGAATTTTTGGAATTTTTGGAATTTTTGGAATCCCGCTGCCGCGACTCAAAATTTTGGCAGCGGAATTTAGAAAGCTTTGCGAGCTTTAATAGCCTGCGCAAGGCTAAATTTAAACTTTACGTGGTTAGCATTAGAATTCGTACGCCCGCGCGAAGAATTTTATAACTTCATAGTTTGCTCGCATTTTTGTCTAGATACTCTGCGACGCCCTTAGGATCTGCTTTCATTCCTGCGTCGCCTTTGTGCCAGCCTGCCGGGCAAACCTCGCCGTGCTCGTTTGTAAATAGCATCGTATCGACCATTCGAAGCATCTCGTCGATATTGCGACCAAGCGGTAGGTCGTTGATGACGGCGTGGCGGACGGTGCCGTCTTTATCGAGTAGGAAGCTGCCGCGAAGCGCTACGGCATTGCCGAACAGCACGTCGAAGCTGCGTGCGATGTCCTTCGTGATGTCTGAGACGAGTGGGAACTGCACTTTGCCGATACCGCCTGCGTTTACCGGAGTGTTTTTCCATGCAAGGTGGGTAAACTCGCTATCGCAGCTAATGCCGATAACTTCGATACCTTTGGATTTGAAATCTTGATATCTGTGATCGAATGCAATGATCTCGCTCGGGCAGACGAAGGTAAAATCTTTTGGATAAAAGAATACGACCGCGCCTTTTTCGCCGATATTTTTATAGAGGCTGAAATCCTCAACTATTTCGTTGTTGCCTAAAACCGCAGTTGCCGTGAAATCAACGGCTTTGTTGGTTACTATCATTTGTTTCTCCTTGTTAATAAAATTTATGATGGCGATTATACATTTTAAAACTTTATATTTGCTGAAATTTGATGAAAATTTTTATATAATAAAATTTATTTACTTGATAATATTAAATTTTAT
>CAUSBF010000056.1:0-9451 GCA_963529595.1 uncultured Campylobacter sp. | reverse complement strand
GTTCTGCTTCGCAAGGCTTAAAATTTCGCCCTCGCTTAGGCTTGCGCCCGCTTCGAACTCGGCGCGCTTTTTGCCGTTAATCGTGACGGCAAGCTTGATCGTATCGCTCTCAAAGACCTCTTCACAAACTCTCAGCTCGCCGAAATTCCGCCTCTTAAACAGCCTCTCGCTAAGCTCGGCGCAGATGTGCGGCACGATAGGCTCAAGCAGACTTAAGATCACAAAGTAGCCCTCGGTAAATACGTCTTTGTTGCTTTGCGCATTTAGCGCATTTAACGCCTCCATACACGCAGCGATTAGGGTATTAAAAGCAAAACTGCTCTCATAAACCTGCTGTGATTTCTTAAGCGCCTCGTAAACTTTGAGGCGGGCGTATTTTTCCTCTTTGTTTAAAGCGGCGTGGTCGATCTGCGGAATTTTATCCGTAGCGTAGGCGTTTTCAGCACGATCGTATAGGCGATTTAAAAATTTATACGCGCCCTCTACCGCGCTGTCGTTCCACTCAAGCTCCTTTTGCGGCGGCGCAGCAAAAAGTATAAAAAGTCTCGCCGTATCGGCGCCGTAGGTCTCGATGATGTCGTCAGGATCGACGGTGTTTCCTTTGCTTTTACTCATCTTTGCGCCGTCTTTTAGCACCATGCCCTGGGTTAGCAGCCGTTCAAACGGCTCGCTATCGCGCAGATAGCCTATGTCACGAAGAGCCTTTTGGAAAAATCTCGCGTATAAAAGGTGCAAAATCGCGTGCTCAATGCCGCCGATATACTGATCGACATTCATCCAGTAGTTCACGCTTTGCTCGTCAAACGCTCGTTGCTGCCACGTCCGCTCGTCGCTTGCGTAGCGCGCGAAATACCACGAGCTTTCAAAAAATGTATCGAGCGTGTCGGTCTCGCGCACCGCGTTGCCGCCGCATTTAGGGCATTTGCAAAACTTCCAGCTAGGATGCGCGTCGAGTGGATTGCCCTTGCCGGTGATCTTAATATCCTGCGGAAGCTCTACGGGCAGATTTGAAATTTCCTCGCTTACCAGCCCGCATTTTGGGCAGTGGATCATCGGGATCGGCGCGCCCCAGTAGCGCTGGCGGCTCACTCCCCAATCGCGCAGTTTAAAATTTACCACGCGGCGTCCGAGCCCTAGCTCCTCAAATTTTGAGATAACGGCGCTTTTTGCCTTCTCGCTATCCATGCCGCTAAATTCCGCGGAATTTACCAAAACTCCGCTCTCTACGTAGGCTTTGCTAGCGTCGTAATCACCGCTTTTTGGAGCGATGCTTTGAACGATCGGCAGGTTAAATTTCTTTGCAAACTCGAAGTCCCTCTCATCGTGCGCAGGCACAGCCATAACCGCACCACCGCCGTATTCTGCTAGGACGAAATTTGCGATCCAAACGGGGATTTTTTTACCGCTTAGCGGATGAAGCACGCTGATCCCGAGGCTCACGCCGTCTTTATCGCTTGCTTGACGCTCACGCGGGCTTTGATTTAAAATTTCTCTCACCTTCGCTGCAGCTTCGGCGCCGAGTAAATTATTATCCAAAAGTCTCTTTACGACCTCGTGCTCCGGCGCAAGCGCCGCATAGCTCATACCGTAAATCGTATCGGGGCGCGTCGTAAAGACCTTAAAGCCCTCGATGCCGCCAAGTTTGGCGCTGCTTTGCTCGTCAAATTTAAAGCTAAATTCCAAACCTTCGCTGCGCCCGATCCAGTTTTCCTGCATCGTAAGCACCTGAGCGGGCCACTTGCCCTCAAGCTGCTTTAGGCAATCCAAAAGCTCCTGCGCGTAAGCGGTGATTTTTAGATAATATCCCGGCATCTGCTTTTGCACGACCTCGTTGCCGCAGCGCCAGCACCTGCCCTCCTCGACCTGCTCGTTGGCAAGCACCGTCTGATCGTGCTCGCACCAGTTTACCACGGCGCTTTTTCTGTAGATGAGTCCTTTTTCAAAAAGCTTGATGAAAAATTCCTGCTCCCAGCGCGTATAAAGCGGATCGGATGTAGCGAGCATACGGCGAGCCGAAAAGCTAAAGCCCAGGCGGTGCAGCTCCTTTTTCATATAATCGATATTTTCGTAGGTCCAAGTTTTGGGATGAGTGCCGTGTTTGATCGCTGCGTTTTCCGCAGGCATTCCGAAGCTATCAAAGCCGATCGGCTGAAGCACGTTGTATCCGCGCAGCCTGTAGTAGCGGCTCAAAGCGTCGCCGATGCTGTAGTTTCGCACGTGCCCCATGTGGATGCGGCCGCTTGGGTAAGGAAACATCGAAAGGATATATTTTTTAGGCAGGCTATAATCATCCTTAGGCTCAAAAACCCCCTCGTCGTCCCAAATTTTCTGCCATTTAAGCTCAATACTTTTACTATCGTAAGGCATTTTGCGCTCCTAGAATTCGTCTTTAGTTTTTGCCGATTCGATCGCTATTAAAATTAGCGAGAAAAAGTTTGCAAGTAGCGCGCCGATCGCAAGCGAGGTCACGATCGACAGATCTCCCGGCGCTACTACAATCAAAACGAACGCCGGTATGAGATGCAGATCCGCTACGAGCGAGCTTGCAAAAAGCTCGGCTGCTAGCATATTTCGCACGCCTACCTTCAAAAGCGTCGAGACCGCATTCACGCTGGTTGCTATGAAAAGTAAAATTTCATTCTTCTCATACAAAAACCCGCCTATCGTAGTCATACTCATCAGTGCAAAAAATATGTAAATTACCCTTCCCCAGTTCATCTTCTATCCTTACACCGTGCCTTTTTCATACATGGCGCGATTCTTTTCTTTCTCTTTGATACGGCGCTGTTTTTCAGCCAAAAATGCGCGGTATTTCTCGACATTAAATTTAAACAAAATCAGCATCGGAGCAGCTACAAATACGGAGCTGAAAGTTCCTGCTATGACGCCCACTAACATCACGAAGCTAAAGCCGTGGATCATCTCTCCGCCCCAGACGAATAAAATCACGATGACGATGAGAGTCGTAAGCGAAGTAAGCAGCGTGCGCGATAGCGTGTGAGAGATCGATTCGTTTATAACCTCGTCCAGCTTAATCGATTTACTATCTTTTACACCTTCTCGAATTCTATCGAAAACAACGATGGTGTCGTTTAGCGAGTAGCCCATTATGGTTAGTAGTGCAGCTAGAATTTCAAGGTTGAAATCCACGCCGGCTAAAATCATCGCGCCTACGGCAACTACGACGTCGTGCAGATCCGATAGTACGGCTGCAATCGCAAATCTCCACTCAAACCGCAGGGTGATATAAACCAAAATGAGCGCAAACGACACACATACCGCTAAAATTCCGTTTGTGCGAAGCTCCTCGCCGACTTTAGGACCTACGATATCGACCTTGCGAATGTCGAAATTTCCGCTGCCTTGTAAAATTTTTTGCGCCGCTAAAGCGGGATTATCACCCAGTTCACTCGCAGCGCCTGAATATCTAATCGTGACCTCTTGATCGCTGCCGAATTCCGTAACGTTGATATTGCCTAAATTTGCCGCTTCGAAGCGCTTTCTGATCTCATCAAGTGGTGCTTTAGCGTCGTATTTAACCTGAATAAGCGTACCGCCGCTAAAATCGATGCCGTAATTAATGCCCTTAATGAAAAATAGCGCAATAGAGCCTATTATCAAAACAGCAGAAAGCGCAAAGGTAAAATATCTAAATTTCATAAAGTCATAAATTTTGCCCTTATCGAACACTTGCATTTGCGCCTCCTCTTACTTTATAACCGAGCCAAAGCGCGGTGTTTTTGCTTTTTTCCATCTTATCCATTACTAACTCAAACATTCCGTGAGTGCCTAAAATAGCCGTTATCATCGACGCTACGATACCGATACTCATCGTGACGGCAAAGCCCTTCACCGGACCCGTGCCGTAAGCATAAAGCGCAGCAGAAGTAATTAACGTAGTGATATTTGAATCCACAATCGCGCTCATCGCGTTTTCATAGCCTTTATTTATACTTTGGCGGATTGAAACTCCCGTCCTTAACACCTCTCTAACGCGCTCATTAATGATGACATTCGCATCCACAGCCATTCCGATAGTTAGCACGATTCCAGCCATTCCAGGAAGCGTCAAAGTAGCGCCGAATAGCGCCATACAAGCGATCAGAAATAAAATATTTACTACAAGCGCGATGTCAGCAAAAAGCCCCGCTACGCCGTAATATAAAATCATAAAGATCAAAATCGCAACCGCCGCAAGACTAAGCGCCGCCATACTTTTATCGATGCTATCTTGTCCTAGGCTAGGGCCGATGCTGCGCGTTTCGGATACTTTAACAGGAGCCAAAAGCGCGCCGCTTCTAAGCGCAATCGCTACGTCGTGCGCCTCCTCGACGCTAAATCCCCCGCTGATCTGACCGCTGCCGCCGCCGATGCGCTCGTTAATGCGCGGTGCGGAGTAAACCTTGCCATCAAGTACGATCGCAAGGCGCTTACCGACGTTTTTGCCGGTAAAATCGCCAAAAATTTGAGCGCCTTGAGAGTTTAGCGTAAAATTTATGATCGGCTGGTTGGTGTGCTGATCGAAAGCTACCTTCGCATCGACTAGCATCGCGCCATCAAGCACTGGAATTTCGTTTATGAGATACTTGTAATTAGGATTTTTAACGTCCGGGTAGATCACGTCGCCGTAAGCTTTGGCATCCGCTGCGCTGATAGTCTGCGCGCGATCTTGGCGCACGTCGTCCACTGCCATAAGCTGCAAGTGGGCCGCTTTGGCGATCAGATCCTTGGCGCGCTGCTCATCCGCTGCACTTTTGACGCCCGGAAGCTCCACCAAAATATAACTCTCGCCCTGCTTTGCTACCGTAGGCTCCGCAAGTCCGAATTGATCCAAGCGGTTTCGGATAGTTTCTACAGCCTGTTCGATCGCGTACTTTTTAGTCGCTTCGACCTCCTCGGGCGTTAGCGTAACGCGATATTTTTCGCCAGATTTTTGAATGTCTAATCCGCTTGCGGCGCTATGCAAAATCGCATCAAATTTAGAAGCCTCGTCCGCGTCTAAAATTTCAAACTCAAACGAATCGCCTTCCAATTTTAGCCCGTCCATCAGCAGATCATCGCGCTTGGCGGCGTAATTAACGCTAGCGGCGATCGATTTGATCTTCGAAACGACCGCTTCGTCGCTTTGAACTTCCAAAAGCATATGCAGGCCACCTTGCAGATCCAGACCCAAGTTTATCTTGCTTCCCTTTTCGGTCTGAAAGATCGAAGGCGCGGCAAAAATCGCCGAAAAAATAACCGCAGCCAAAAAGATCAGCAGACGGTATGAAATTTTACTGCTCATCTAATTTTCTTGCCACAAATTGTTTATCCAGCTCAACCATGACCTCATCGTTAAGCTTAACTGTGATAAAATCATTATTTGTTTTCACGACCGTGCATTTTATGCCACCGCTAGTTATGATCTTATCGCCTTTGCCGAGCGCATCGACCATCGCTTTATGATCCTTGGCCTGCTTTTGCTGCGGTCTGATAATCAAAAAATACATAATCGCAAAGATTACGACTATAGGCAGGATTGATGCAAAGAAGTTTCCTTGTTCCATGTGTTTCCTTCATTAGAAATTTAAAAAGTAGCTATTTTACATTAAGTTACATAAATAAAGGCTTTGTTCTTGCCCTTGCGCTTTCAAATTTTATTTTTGTAGAAATTTTAAGCTCTAAATTTGACGGCTTGGCTGCTTTGGCGGCGGAATTTTTCTCGCCTCTAATTGCGATAGCAGCACTTTTTTATCTACTAAAAGCAAGCAAGGCGGAGTGGTTTTGGTGCGGATTTTTTATCGGCGCTCTGTGGATGCACTGGATCAGTTTCAGCCTGATCTATTTCGATCTTGCGTTTCTGATCCCGCTTGAAATTCTTGGAATTTGTCTCGTTTACGCCTTTATTTTCCGCATCTTTGCGATCTTTGACGCGCCGGTTTTGCGCGCTGCATGCCTTTTAGCGCTGAAATTTATCCATCCTTTCGGCTTTGATTGGCTAAATTTTGAACTGCTGCTAAGCCATGGAATTTTCAGAGCCGATCTTAGCGCGCTGACTCTGATTTTAGCGGGACTTTGCGCGGTTTTGTATCTACGCGGACGAGGCGCCAGAGCTAAGCTTAACGCCTCGATTTTCGCGGCGTTTTTGATCTGCGCGCTGCAATTTAGCCAAAAAGAGCCCGAGCCGCTACCGATTAAAATTTTTCTCGCAAACACCGATATTTCGCAGCATGACATCTGGGCGAAAGATAAAATTTTATCCGCCGCGTTGGCAAATTTGGCTCGGATTGATGAGGCGATCGCAGAGGGACAAGACGCGATAATACTGCCCGAGAGCGCCTTTGCGATGCCGCTAAATTTAGAAAACGTGCTAATTAAAGCTCTAAAGGAAAAATCGCGCGCAATTACTATCGTAGCGGGCGCAGAAGCGTATGAGAACGGGAAATTTTACAACAGCGCCTATCTTTTTGCGAACGGGGAAATGAAGCGCTTCGATAAGCACATTTTGGTACCGTTTGGCGAAATGGTTCCGCTGCCCGAATTTGCGCGAAATTTTATCAACCGCGTGCTGCTAGGTGGGGCGACCGATTTTTCCACAGCTAGCGGCTTTAGCGACTACGAGCTTGGCGGGCGAAGCGTAAGAAGCGCCGTTTGCTACGAGGCTACGCGCGCAGAGCTTTACGAAGGCTCGCCCAAATACGTCGTAGCGATCAGCAACAACGGCTGGTTCGTGCCGAGCTACGAGCCCTATTTGCAGCGCCTTATAATCCGTTACTACGCGAGCTTGCACGGCACATTGATCTATCACGCCGTAAACGGCAGCGCTAGTGAGATAATTGCTCCGAAAAAGATCTGGATAAACCGCCTTAAAGATCATCTAAAATAGCCTAAAAAGTTATTTTTAAACGACTTTTGGGTAATATTTTAAAATTTTATTAGGAGCTAAATTTATGGCTAAATACAATCGCATACTCGTAAAATTTTCGGGTGAAGCGCTAGCGGGAGAGAACGGCTTTGGGATTGACAGCGAAATTTTAAAATTTATCGCTAAAGAGATCAAGCAGCTCGTAGAGGGCGGCATCGAAGTAGGCATCGTAATCGGCGGCGGTAACATCATAAGAGGCGTAAGCGCCGCGGCTAGCGGTATCATCAAACGCACCAGCGGCGATCATATGGGCATGCTAGCGACCGTCATCAACGCAATCGCGATGAGAGAGGCGCTAGAATACGCAGGCATGGACGTGCGCGTCCAAAGCGCGATAAAGATGGAAGCGATCTGCGAGACCTTCATCATCGGCCGCGCCAAAAGGCACCTCGAAAAAGGTCGCGTCGTGATCTTTGCGGCGGGCACGGGAAATCCATTCTTCACGACCGATACTGCGGGCACTCTCCGCGCGATCGAGATCGGAGCCGACGCTATCATAAAAGCCACCAAAGTTATGGGGATATACGACAAGGATCCGCAAAAATTTAAAGACGCCAAATTGCTTTCCAAAGTCACTTACGATCAAGCCCTGCACGACAACATCAGGGTGATGGACGATACGGCTATCGCGCTTGCTAAGGATAATGCGCTCCCGATCATCGTGTGCAATATGTTTAAGAGCGGAAATTTATACAAAATCGTCGATGGCGGAGATCTAAGCTCCTGCTCGATCGTAAAAAACTGAAATTTTAAATTTAAGGAGAATTGATGAGAACCGAACAAATTGTAGCCAAGGCTTTAAAAGTAACGGGCGGAGACCGATATAAGCTATCTTTGATGATAAGCAAACGCGCCGAGCAGCTAGCCGCGGGCGAACCGCCGCTGATAGAGAACGTAGATACTCGCAGGATGAAATTTGCCGATATAGCAATCTTGGAACTAGCCGAAGGTAAGATCGCATTAGATGGAATCGTTGACAAGGATTAATGATAACTTTTTAGAAAGTCTCATCGACGATGTCGTCGATACCAAAGATATACAAAGCGCCAAGCAGCTGCTTTATAATCTAAAAGAGCCCACTCCGTTACTGGTGGATGCTATAAATTTATGCATCGCTCAGCATGACGGGCAGTTTCGCAAAAGTGGCGAGCCGTATGCGATCCATCCGATTTTGGTAGCTTGCTTCGTATCTTTTATGGGCGGAGACGACGCGATGGTAATATCTGCGCTACTACACGACGTAGTAGAGGATACAGATTACAGCATCGAGCAGGTTAGACAAAGATTCGGCGACGAAGTAGCCAAAATCGTAGAGGGGCTTACTAAAATCGTAAACATCAGAGAGGATAAATTAGCCCCATCCAGCGATAGCAACGCTAAGCTACGCACCACTGCGCTTACCTTCCGCAGGATGCTGATGATCTCCATTAACGATCAGCGCGTCTTAGTCGTTAAGCTCTGCGATAGGCTGCACAATATGCTAACCCTAGACGCACTCCGCCCCGATAAGCAAAAACGCATCGGCGAGGAGACGCTTTTGGTTTATGCGCCGATCGCGCACAGGCTTGGAATTTCATCGATCAAAAACGTGCTTGAAGATCTTAGCTTCAAATACGTTATGCCTAAAGAGTATTCGGCGATCGCCGATTACGTCGAGGAGCATAAGCAGCAGCTTCAGATGAGCTTGAGCAAATTTAGTGAAAAGATCAAGGAGTATATGCTTTCAAACGGCTTTAGCGAGGGCAGCTTTGAGATCCAAAAGCGGATGAAGCACTACTACTCGATATTTTTAAAAATGCAGCGCAAAGGAATTTCGATCGAGGAGGTGCTCGATCTTTTGGCTATCCGCATCATCGTGCAAAAGCCGATGGATTGCTACTTAGCTCTGGGCATAATCCATACTAAATTTAACCCGCTCATATCGCGCTTTAAGGATTATATCGCGCTTCCGAAGCAAAACGGATATCAGACGATCCACACGACCGTCTTTAACGAAAGTATGATCGTAGAGGTGCAGATCCGTACCTTCGATATGCACAACACCGCAGAATTCGGTGTCGCCGCTCACTGGAAATATAAATATAGCGGCTCAATCAATCCGAAGCTTGATTGGCTAAACGATATCGGCATGCAGGAAGAGGACGACGCCAACGCCGAGGATCTTTACGAATATGCTAAAGACAGCCTCTACGTCGAGGATATCGCCGTGTATTCGCCCAAGGGCGGAATTTTTACATTGCCGCGCGGTGCTACAGCGCTTGATTACGCCTACGAGATACACTCTCAAGTGGGCTTAAAAGCAACCGAGGCCTTTATAAATCGCGTCAAGGTGCCGCTTCTAACGGAGCTTAAAAACGGCGACATCGTTCATATCATCACGGGGGACGAGCCGCATTATCGCTGC
The DNA here is from genome assembly GCA_963529595.1 of uncultured Campylobacter sp. Taxonomy (GTDB): domain Bacteria; phylum Campylobacterota; class Campylobacteria; order Campylobacterales; family Campylobacteraceae; genus Campylobacter_B. The sequence goes on along the minus strand of CAUSBF010000056.1, from coordinate 143 downwards.
AGCTGGCTAAGCTCGGTAAAAACGGGCAAGGCGCGCGCGACGATAAAGGCGTTTTGCAAACAAAAGATCAGAGATATAAATTTTGAAGTAGCAATTAAAATTTTATGCGCGATCTTTACGACGAGCAAGGAGAGCATTTTAAG
>CAUSBF010000055.1:0-9497 GCA_963529595.1 uncultured Campylobacter sp. | reverse complement strand
TTATCTGCGTCTTGCTCGCGCCGAAGCTCTTCGCCGCCTCGATTACGCCGCTATCTACCTCCAGCAGAGCGCTTTCGATGAGGCGAGCGATAAAGGGCGCCGAGCCGATAGTAAGCGGCACGATCGCCGCAGTAGTGCCGATACTCGTGCCCACAAGAAGCTTCGTAAGCGGAAAGAGCACGATCAGCAAAATTATAAACGGAAAGCTTCGCAGCGTATTTATCGCGACGTCCAGCACGGCGTAAACGATGCGGTTTTCGCAGAGCCCGCCGCGACGCGTAAGGATAAGCACGATCGCGAGCACGAGCCCCAAAATAAACGCCAAAGCCGTGCTTACGAAGGTCATATACAGCGTCTCAAGCGTCGCGTTTAGCAGCAGCTTCGGAATCACTCCGCTAAAAAAATTTTGTATCCACTCTATCATTTATGTCCTTTCATTTTGTGCTTGCTTGCGCTATATCGAGCTTTTGCGCCGCTTTAAAAATTTTTGAAATTTTAAAATTTCGCCGCAGCAAATTTTACGCCTTAAAATTTTAGCCCTCGCGCGGCGGTAAATTTTATGAAATTTTATCGCTTAGGGCCCGTAAATTTAGACGAAATTCTATCTAAATTTAACGCGCAGCCCTTTAAATCAGAGTTTAAAATTTTAAATCCGTGCGAAATTCCGCCCCGCGTCCTCAAAAAATTTCAAATTTCTTAAATAGCTCGGGCTCATCCTGCACGATGCCCCGCTCTATGAGGCTTGCTACGACTTTGCGGCTACAGAGCGTCTCCTGCGGCCACCTGCGCGTATAGCCCTCCCACTCGTGTTTGCTCGTAGCGTCGATGCAGATTCGATCGTCCTGCGCCACAAACACGTCGCGCAGCGCATCGATGCTATTTACGACGCGCCAAACGCTCATATAGAGGTTACTCGCGTCGTTTCTCGCATCGGTAAAAATCAAAATTTTAAAATGCTCGCTAAATTTCAAAAGCCGACGCCAGCTCCGCTCTACGAGCTCTTTTTTGTCTATGTTTATCAGCACGAGCGGGTTTTTCGTATCGCAAAAGTGCTGCTTAAGCGCCAAAATAGCGGGCTCGCCGCTTTGAAATTTCGCTAGCAGCTCCTCGTCGCTTAAAATTTGCGGCGCCTGCGAGCTTAAATCCGCCGTCGCATCAATACCGAGCTTGCCGCCGAAGCAGGAGTTCGGGCTTGCGTGATCGAGCTGATCGCACACACCCTCGCTAAAAACGAGGCTGCGCGCGCCCAGGCGGTTTAGGACGTACTTCGTAAGCGCCTCGTACTCATCTAAGCTCGGCGCGTCCTGCGGTACGAAAACGGCGTGTTTGACGAAGCTCATCTGTCCCACGCCCCAAAATGCGTGCATGATCTGTTTGGCAGCAGCGGGGTAGCGCACGGCGATCTTAGCCAAAATCAGATTGTGAAATACGCCGTTTTCGGGCATTTTATAATCGATCAGATCGGGCGCGCTCGTGCGAAACAGCGGCAAAAAGATCCGCTCGGTCGCGTATCCCATAAATTTATCCTCAAGCGGCGGCTTACCCACGACGGTGGCGTGAAATACGGGCGCGCGCTTATGCGTGATCGCGCTAACCTCCATCACCGGGAATGGCTCTACCGGCGTGTAATATCCCGTGTGATCGCCGAAAGGTCCCTCCGGCTCTCTTACTGCGGGATCGACAAAGCCCTCGATCACGTAGTCCGCACCCTCTGGAACGTAAATTTCATTCGTAAGCGATTTTACGAGGCGAGCGGGGCTGCGGCGGATGAAGCCGTAAAGCAGCAGTTCAAAAATCCCCTTCGGCAGCGGCGCCTGACCGCACCAGATATAGAGCGGATCGCCGCCGATCGCCACGGACACGGGCATCTTGCGCCCCGCTTTGCGGTATTCGTCGAAAAAGCCCGCGCCGTCTTTGTGTATCTGCCAGTGCATCCCCAAGCGGTCGCGCCCGTAAATTTGCAGGCGATACATGCCGAGATTTTGCGTTTGAGAGTTCAGATCCTTCGTATAAACCTGCCCCATCGTGATAAAGGCGCCGCCGTCACCCTCCCAGGTCTTAAGCACAGGAAGCTCGCCCAAATCGACGTCAGCGCCTAGATACACGACCTGCTGGCACTCGCCGCGACCGCTAAGGCGCTTTACAAAAATTTTACGCAGCGAGATTAAGTGCGCCAAGAAATCAAGCTTTTCGCCGAGGCTTTGCGGATGCTTCGGCTTTAGCAGGCTCTCGATCTCGGCGGCAATTTCGTCGGGCTTGCGGCCGAGGATTAAATTTAGAGCGGGGGAGGAGCCGAAAATATTGGTTAGCACCGGCGGCATCCGTTTGCCTTGCGCGTTTCGCACGTTTGTAAAAAGCAGTGCTTGCGAACGCTCTTTTTTGACCTCGATGTAGCTTGCGTGCGCGATCTCAAGCTCTGTGCCGATCTGCTCCTTCACCTCGCACAATAGCCCGTTTTCGTAAAACCTCTTTATCCAAAAATTTCCGTTTAAAATTTCATCAAAGCTCTGCATCCGCTGCCTTTAAAAAAATAGATTTTTTTCTTGCGGTTTTTGATTTAGAAGCTGCACGATCGCGCTCTTCTCCGCAAAAACCAGCGCGTAGTGAAACTCGGGCAAGCTCTTTAGCGCGCTTAGCTTATTGAAGCGAAAGTCGATCTTAACGCCGTCTAGGCGATCCTCCCAGCTAGCGCAGACGATAATTTTCTCGCGGAATTTTGCGCGCAAAAACTCCGCCTCGCGCGCAAAAAGCTCAGGATCGCTCTCGGCGATAAAGGCGCGGTAGCTGCCGCCGAGCGAGCTAACGTTAAAAAACCTATCCACAAAAATCGGCTCAAAATGGCCGAATGCGCTTAAGCTTTGAAATTTAAAAGGTATGTTTTTGCGCGAGAGATACTCGATCACGCCGCATAGCTCGGGCAAAAACAGCTGCGGAAAAATTAAGTTTGAATAATAAAACCCGCCGAAAACGAAGCTGCTGTAAAATATCGAGCCGCCGTAAAGCAGCCTAAAATCGTCGCTCGCAGGGATCGTGACAGGCGAGATACCGAGGCTTTGCAAAAGATCGCCGTCGGTAGTGAAGTAGGTATTTTTCTCTTTGGCGTTCAGCAAGCTGATGAAAAGCTCGCCCTTGCTGCGCGGCGCAAACATCAAATTTTTCGGCACGCTCGTGTAGCGCAGGATCTCGCTTTGCACCTCGTTTATCAGCACGAAGCCGTGCCGCCACGTCTCGCCCAAAAATTTTATCAGTCGCACTAGCGCCGAGCATAAATTTTCGACCTTTATAAAGGCGATCTCGTCGTTAAGCGGCTTGAAATTGTTATCGAAAATGATCGCATACGCGCCGTTATCGATCGCGGTGCGCACGTCGCGCTCGTTTGCGCCGAGTGCGATGAAAGCGCCCTTTTTTGCGACCTTTGCGGGCTCTATCGCAAAGCTCTCGACAGCGGAGATCGCGGGATTATTTAGCATCGTTCCATTTACGATGCGGGTTAAATTTAATAAATTTACCATTACGACTTCCCTACGGCGGAGCTTTTGGCGGACGCGCTCTTTGCGGCGCGGCGCGGCTGCTTTGCGGTAGATGCGAAGGTTGCGCCGGACGCGGCGGCGTCTTTTGCGGCGATTACGGCAGACGTAGCAGTATCTTTTGCGATGCGGCGAGATTTTGCGTTCTGAGAGGTGCTTTTAGCCGCTGCCGATTTTGCGCTAGCTGCAGAAATTTTATTTTGCGCGGCGCTTTTTACGGATGCCGATTTTGCAACAGATACAGAAGCCGCGGCGGGCGCGATACTTTTAGCGGTCGATGCGGCTTTTACCGTAGGCGCTATTTTTTTAGCAAGCAGAGATTTTTTTGCGGGCGCGCTTTTTGTCGCTACGTCTCTTTTGGCAGAAGTACTTTTGGAAAGCGAGAGATTTTTTTTGGCGCTCGCGCTAGAAACGCTTGCTGTGCACTTTCTGTGCGGCGTGACGCCTGCATTAAAATTTTCGTTATCCACGCTTGCGCGCTTTTTCGAGCGCTCATCCGTAAATTTATCTGTGCGTGAAAACGAGCGCACAACCGCGCGCACGCCGAGCTTTGCACATTTTAAAGCGGCGAACTTCGACAGCTCGCAAATGCCGAATGTTAAAATTTTACGCGCTGCAAATTTTAAAGTAACCCCCACACCGAGCTTCAGTGCTAAGGGTGCCGCGCATACAAGCCCGCCCGCGCCGATCTTTGCGGCAAGGGAGGAATCGCGGCAAAGGTTTAAAATTTTATCCGAAGCCCCGCTTTTTTGCGCGCAAAGCCCAGCCGCACCGCAGATAGCGAGCTTCGAAGCCTTGCGCGCTAGAGCCTTCATCGCTAACCTACGATCGCGCCGTTTTTTACGGGCGCGAGAGTGCTAAGCAGCGTAAGGCTGCCATCCTCGGCGCTTAAAATCATACCCTCGCTGCTATGTTTAAAAATTTTAGCGGGTTTTAAATTTGCCAGCACGCAGATCTGCTTGCCGATAAGCGCGGCGGGATCGTAAAATTTCGCAATACCGCTGATGATTTGACGCGGCCTCTCCTCGCCCAAATCGATCATAAATCGCAACAACTTCTCGCTGCCCTCTATGTTTTCGCACTCCAAAATCGTGCCGACTTTGATAACGCATTTCTTAAAATCATCTATTTTGATTTGAGCTTCGGTTGCCTCGCCTTGGGCTTCTTGCGCCGTAGCGCTCGAACCGGTAACGTTTGCGTTTAAGCTTGGCGCGCCTTTTGCGGCAGCGTCTGCGCCCGAACAGCTTGCAGAATTTGCAGCGCCATCCAGTCTATCGTAGTCCGCCTTCGGCATTAGCTCGTGATCGATCTTGGTAAAAAGCGGCTCGCACGGCTTAGCCTTAAAATCTAAAATTTCGCCGCGAAGCACTAGCTTTTCATAAAGCGGAGTGGATATTTCAAAGCCCAGCGTGTCTGCGATACGAGCCGCCGTCTTCGGCATCACAGGACTTAGCAGTACGGCGACTTTAGCCAAAATGTTTGCGACCAATGCGACGAGAGCCAACGCCTTAGCCTGCTCGCCGTTTTTAATCAAATTCCACGGCTCGTATTTCGCGATCGAAGCGTTTGCGAGCGCAAGCGCCCTCCAAAGCTCCTCTAAGTATCTATTGGTAGCGACCTCCTCAAGCGCGTTAAGTGCGGCGCTCAGATAGGAGTTCGCCTCCTCGATCTCGGCGGTAAAAAATTTCATCACGTCTTTGAAATTTATGACATAATCCGAATATTTCGCGCTCATGCCGACGATACGGCTGAGTAGATTTCCAAGCTCGTTGGCAAGCTCGGAATTTACGCGGTTGATGATCGCTTTTTGCGAAAAATCGCCGTCTTGGCCAAATGGTACCTCGCGCAGTAAGAAATACCTAAACTGCTCCAGCCCATAAGCGTTTGCGACCTCACGCGGATCCACTACGTTGCCAAGGCTCTTGCTCATCTTTTTGCCGTCGCGCGTCCACCAGCCGTGAGCTGCGATGCTGCGCGGCATATTTAGCCCCAGGCTCATCAAAAATGCAGGCCAATAAACGGCGTGAAAGCGCAAAATGTCCTTACCTACGATGTGCAGCGCATCGTGCCAATACTCCATCCGCTCGCCGCTCGCGCAAAATCCGAGCGAGCTAAGATAATCCATCAGAGCGTCCAACCAGACGTAAATCACGTGCTTCGAATCGTTCAGCTCGGGCGGAATTTTAATACCCCAATCAAAACCCGTTCGCGTGATCGAAAGATCCTTCAGTCCGCTTTTTACGAAGCTTATCACCTCGTTTTTTTTGCCTAGGGGAAGGATGCACTTTTCATCCTCGTACCATTTTAAAAGCCGCTCTGCGTAGACGCTAAGCCTGAAAAAATAGCTCTCCTCTTTTAAAATTTTAGTCTTTTTGCCGCAGTCGGGGCAATACTCGCCGTCGATTAGCTGAGCGGAAGGGAAAAAACTCTCGCAGCTTACGCAATAGTTGCCCTCATATTCGCCCTTATAAATGTCGCCCTTTTCATACATCTTGCGAAATACGTTTTGCACCGCCGCCTCATGCGCGGCATCGGTCGTGCGTGAAAACATATTGTAGCTGATGTCAAACTCGTCCCACAGGTCTTTAAATTTAGCGCTCACGCCGTCTGCGTACTGCTTTGGGCTCTGAGCGTGCTTGGCTGCGGCCTCCTCGATCTTTTGTCCGTGCTCGTCGGTGCCCGTTTTAAAAAAAACCTCGTGTCCTTGCAGGCGGTAAAATCTAGCCATCGTATCGGCGATGATCGTCGTGTATGCGTGACCGATGTGCGGGACGTCGTTTACGTAATAAATCGGCGTCATTATGTATTTTTTCATTATTCTCCTTGCGCTTACTTAAATTTGAGTAAAAATTTTATTAGTCCTATTGCGCGGCTGTGCCGGTATTAGAATTTAGCGTGTATCTTACGTATCCGGTCTCAGGCTCGATAGTAATACTAGCGGTCTCTCTCGCATCATTGGTAAGCGTGATGACGCATGGATTTTGACCTACAAAAAGCCTATCATAAGGCACTGTAGAGTCGGCTACTTGTCCCATAGGACGTCCATATGAGTCAAAGACTATAGTTTGATTAGTAGGGGCTCCGCAATTAGCAAATGTGATATTTCTAATATTGTAAGTTTTTGTAAGATTTAGCTTCTTATTAATCCTCTCGGCATTTCTATTCATCGCCTGATTTTGAAAGCCGGCACTCAAAATTTTATTTGGATTTTGTGGATCCGTAGCAAAATCGACTCTTGATAGATCAGACAGATCCGCACTACCGTTAGGATTACCGCTCATAGTGTTATCATAATACACAGTGTAAGTCCAGCCCTCCGCACTTCCTTTGGCGGTAGTATAACTAAATTGAATTCTCCAAAGTTTTTTAAACCAATCCGGGTCATTAGGATCGAATTTGTTATCATTCATAGCCAGCTGCTGAGTATAGCGAATATGAGCAGCTACTTGATCTGCCGCCTCCACAAGGCTATTTCGATTGATTTGAGGCACCGCCACCGCCGCTAAAATTCCAACCACCACGATGATGAAAATCAGCTCTATCATAGTAAATGCTTTTTTCATAATTTTTACCTTTCATAAAAATTTTGTTTATATTTTAACATAAAATTTAGCAATTCGCACGCCTCGCTTGTAAATATCTATATTTTGTATCGAATTTTTATGATCCGAGACATATTCCGGCTTATCCGCATAGATAAAAGCGCTATCCCCGCTAGGCAGTCCGTAAAATTTTAGGCGCAGGCAGAGCCTCTCGTCTTCGCATCTTACGCTTTTTACTCCGCGATTTTTTAACTCACTTGCCAGCTGCCTAGCTACATCAAATTTATAGATAAAATGCCGCTGCGGTTTGTTTGCGAACATCGCCTCATACATCACGTCGCTGAAAATCACTGCAAAATAGCTCACCGCTAAGCTTACCAGCGTTACACCCACGGCGATCTTATGAAAAGTGCGAAATTTAGGCAATCTAACGCGGTACGAATTAAACAAAACCCGAATGATCAAAGGCGTAGCGATGACGCAATACGGCAGCATCATCTCAAGCGGCACGCGCTGTCTTAGCGAAAAAAGCATCGTCAGACAAAGCGCGCTCGTGGCTATGAACCACAGCAGGCTCTTTTCCTCTTTGATCCAAATTCTATAGATCGTATAGATGAAAAATAAAAACACTAAAGGCGAAAACGCGCCCGCAAAAACGCCCACGGTATCTAAAAAATATCCCTTCGGCTTGCCTTCCGAGCTTACGTCGTAAAAGATCACGCTGAAGCTAAATAGCGCTATGCAAAGTAGCAAAAGCTCCTTTTTGCGCGTATAAAGCGCCCAAATTCCAAAGCCCACGTAGAGCATAAAAAACGCGCGGTCGATCAGGGCGCAAACGGACAGAAGCACGAAAAGCGCGATATTGTATTCGCTCTTTGCAAAATAGATCGCTAGCAGCGTGAAAAAAACGATGATGCCCGCCGGATTTAGTAAAATCGCGCTACTCATCGACGCAGGAAGCGCCATAAATAGTGCCGTAGCTACCACTCTGTCGAAGCGGCGCTTTAGAATAAATTTTGAAATTTTATAGATCATCGCGGCGTTTGCGAAGTGGATCAAAATAAACGGCACGCGCAGGGCGTAATCGTTGCGCCCGAAAATTTCGCAGCTTAAATTTGCGATTAGCGAAACGAGGGATTTTTTATCATAAAAAATTTCGGCTTCGTAGTAGCTGATACTTAAATTTGAGATCGCATAAAGCAAAAGTATGCCCTGAAACAGGCACATTATGGAGATCACGAAAATTTCGTTTTGATAAAGCTTCTTCACTCTCATCCTTGCTACAGACGCTTTAGATTTACGGCTAAATTCTACGGCCGAAATTTCATAAAATTTAAGCTGCCGAATCCTTTAAAATTTAGCCGCTGAATTTAACCGCGCGCCGCTTCATTCCTCTATCGTATAATTTTCCCAAAAGAAATTTATCCACTCATCAGTCTTTGAAATTTTAAAATCGGGCTGGATAAGCGCCTTGGGTTTGTAAAAAATCACCGCGGTTTTAAGCTCTATTTGCGGGAATTTCTCCAGCAGCACGCGCTTGATCTCGACCATACTGTCGCCGCTGTCGATGATATCGTCCACCAGCAGCACGCGCTTGTAAAGCTCCAGATCGGGCACGTTGAAAACGTCGATGGTGTCGAGCTTTTTGGTATCTGCGTAGTGGATGGAATTTATCGAAAATATCGTCCGCATATCAAGCGCATTGGCTAGCGCATGACCGAATGTGAGCCCGCCTCTAGCGATCGCCACGATTGCATCGGGCATAAATTCGTCCCTAACCTGCTTTGCTATAACTCTTGCGTCGCGATCCATCTCGTCAAAACTATAAAATCTCATATCTTTCCTTAAAATTTAATGCATTAAAAATACTAAAACGCTAATCGCGCCAAGCGTCAAAATGCCGAAATTTAAATCTTTTATCCTGCGCTGAGCGAGTCTAACTACGATATAAGCGATAAAGCCAAAGCTTAAGCCGTTGGTGATCGAATAGGTAAAAGGCATCAAAAACACTATAAAAAAGGCAGGGATTAGAATTCCCGCGTCGCTATAATCGATCTTGCCAAGCTCGCTAAACATTAAAACCCCGACCATTACGAGGATCGGATAGATCGCATTTGCCGGGATCGCCTTAAATAGCGGCAGCATAAACAGCGTCAGCACGAAAAATATAGCGCAAAATACCGCAGTAAGCCCCGTGCGGCCGCCCGCCTCCACGCCGCTGGCGCTCTCGGCAAATGCAGTAACCGTACTCGTTCCTATAACGGCGCCTGCGACGCTACCTATCGCATCGGAGGTTAAATTTCTAGATAGTTTTTTCATGCCGTCTTTGCTATTCTCTCCAAAAAGCCCTGCGCGGTTTCCCACGCCGGTTAGAGTGCCGATACTATCGAATAGATGCGTAACGAAAAATGTGATTATAAAAGGCACG
>CAUSBF010000054.1:0-9588 GCA_963529595.1 uncultured Campylobacter sp. | reverse complement strand
CGCTTCCTGGAATGGACGGACTTGAAGTCTGCAAAGAGATCCGCGAGAAATACGACATCCCGATCATCATCAGCTCGGCTAGAAGCGACGTGAGCGATCGCGTCGTAGGCCTTCAGATCGGTGCGGACGATTATCTACCTAAGCCTTATGATCCAAAAGAGATGCACGCGCGCATCATGAGTCTCATCCGCCGCTATAAAAAAGCTAGCGAGAAGGAAGAAACCGCGACAGATAGCGTATTTCGCATCGACGACAAGCGCCATGAAATTTACTTCGGCGAGGAGTCGCTAGTGCTAACGCCTGCGGAGTATGAAATTTTAGAATACCTGATCAAGCAGCATAGTTTTTCGGTATCTCGCGAGCAGCTCGTATACCATTGCAAGAGCCTAAAAGATAAGGATTCAAAGAGCCTAGATGTCATCATCGGGCGCCTACGCACCAAAATCGGCGATAGTTCCAAAGCGCCTAAGCATATCTTTTCGGTTCGCGGTATCGGCTACAAGCTCATCGGATGAAACACTCCTTAATCACCAAAATTTCGGTTTTTTTTGTAATCGCGATCATCTTAGTCTGCGTGCTTTTCATCACGTTCGCACGGATGCAGATGAATAGAGCTCTAGGTAGCATGCAGGCTAATCAAATAAACGCGGTCAATAATCTACTTGAGCTATACAAGCGCAATGCCCCTCCCAGCGATATTGAGCGCTACTTCTCCAGCTACGGCTTGGAGCTTGTAAAAGACAAAAATATCATCCAAAACATCATCACGAGCGGTAAAATTTTTTTCGTTCAAGATACTTCTATCGGCGAGTTTAGTTCGGTTGAGTATAATAATTCACTGTTTTTAAATATCAAAAACAACTCTTTCGTCGTGGTTTTCGAAAGCCTTGGCACGAAGAATTTAAACGATCCGCTCTGGGTCGGATTTCTGCTTACGATGGCGGTTTTGATCTCACTTTATCTATCGATAGTGCGAAGTTTTACGCCGCTAAAAAAGCTAAGCAAAAATATCAAAAAATTCGCCCAGGGCAACTTGGAAGTAAATTTAGCCGCCACGCATAGCGAGGACGAGATCGGGCAGGTCGCGCAGGAATTTAACAACGCGATTGCCAAAATTCAAGAGCTGATCCGCTCGCGCCAGCTGTTTTTACGCACCATCATGCACGAGCTCAAAACCCCGATCGGCAAGGGCAGGCTAATCACCGAAATGCTCGATGACGAAACGCAAAAAGAGCGGCTCGTTAATGTCTTTGAGCGGCTTGAAATTTTAATCAACGAGTTTGCTAAAATCGAGCAGCTGCTCTCAAAAAGCTACTCGCTCAACTATCAGGATTATCATTTCAGCCTCATTTTAGAGCAAGTAAAAGATATGTCGATGCTCGATAATTGGGACGAGCTCATTAGCACAGATATCGAGTGCGATGCGGTGATAAACGTGGATTTCGGGCTATTTGCGCTGGCGATTAAAAATTTGATCGACAACGCCCTAAAATACTCCAGCGATAAAAAAGTCCGCATCATCTGCGATGAAAACAAAGTAAGCGTCGCCAACCGCGGAGCGGCGCTTGCAAAATCATTCGAGCATTACAAGCAAGCCTTTATCAGAAATAAAGACGAGAAAGCCACCGGCATGGGGCTTGGGCTTTACATCATCGATAAAATTTGTGAGCTGCATAAATTCCGCTTCGAGTACAATTACAGCGACGGCACGCACTACTTCTCGATCGTCTTTTCGCCGAAGGGCGCCATATGAGCGGCGGAGACAGGTTCGAAGAGCTCGTCGCAAGCTTTGAAAAGCTTCCGGGCGTGGGCAAAAAATCCGCCCTGCGCTTTGCCTACTACGTAAGCGTACAAAACTCCTTCCTGGGGCTAAATTTAGCGCACAATATTGAAGAGGCAGTGCGCGGACTGCACAGATGCCGCATCTGCGGTGCGGTATGCGAGGGCGAGATCTGCGAATACTGCGCCGACGACGAGCGCGAAAGCGATAAAATTTGCATCGTCGAAAACCCAAAAGATATCTTTATTTTAGAGAGCAATAAAATTTACAACGGTCGCTACTTCGTGCTAGACGCCGCCGACGAAGATAAAATCGCGGCGCTAAGCGATATGGTGAGCCAAAACGGCGCGAGCGAGCTGATATTTGCGCTGACGCCCGGCATCAACTCTGACGGCATCATGCTTTACGTCGAGGACAAACTCGCGGATCTGGGTTTGAAATTTACCAAGCTCGCTCAGGGCGTGCCTACGGGCGTGAGCCTAGACAACGTCGATATGCTCTCGCTAATAAAGGCGATCAACGGACGCACCGATATTTAAAATTTCGACGAAATTTTAAATTTAGCGACTAAATTTAAAGCGCAAAGCGGCAAATAGACTTTGCAGCGGAGCCCGAGCGGCAAAATTTCAGACGTTAAATTTAAATAATGGACGTGCGATGAAATTTACCGAAATTTACGCGGCTTCGGTGCGCGATACGATGCGGCATGCGCGGCAACGCCCTGCTCGCTTCTAAATTTTAACGGCAAGTTTGAGCCGTAAAATTTTAAGCGCTTTCGTTTCAAAGCGGAGTTTTAAGCGCGGAATTTTGAGCGCTAAATTTTAAAAGGCGAAATTCTAAAGGCAAATTTAGATCGCTAAATTTTAAAAGCGGATTTAAAAGTAGTGAGACTAGGTTGTGCGACGCTGCGAGTTCATAAAAATTTAAAGGCGCTTTTCAAAGCGCGCAAAACGGTTTAAATTTTTAAATTTCGCCGACGCGGGATTTAAAAATTTAAACGTAATTATTTAAGGAAAAAGGTGAAAAAGGTTCATTTTATCGGCATCGGCGGCATAGGAATATCGGCATTAGCGAGATTTTTACACGAGAAAAATTTTATCATCTCAGGCTCTGATATCAAAGAGAGCGAGACGACCTACAAGCTAAGAGCTAGCGGCATGGAGATCATCACTCCGCACGACGCTTCGGCGATCAAAGATCAGGAGATCGTCATCTACTCCGCCGCGATCAAAGAGGACAACGTCGAGCTACAAGCCGCGCGCAAAAAGGGGATCGTCTGCCTCTCGCGCAAGGAGGCCCTGCCCTTCGTGCTAAAAGACAAGCGCGTCTTCGCAGTCGCCGGCGCGCACGGCAAAAGCACCACTAGCGCGATAACCTCGGCGCTGATAAACGGTTCGGTCATCATCGGCGCGATCTCCAAGCAGTTCGGCTCGAATATGAAATATGAAAATAGCGAAAACATCATCTTTGAAGCCGACGAGAGCGATTCTAGCTTTTTAAATTCCAACCCCTATGTCGCGGTCGTTACCAACGCAGAGCCCGAGCATATGGATCATTACGACAACGATTTGGATAAATTTCACGCGGCGTATCGCGGCTTTTTGGAGCGCGCCAAGATCCGCGTGATAAACGCCGAGGATGAGTTTTTAAGCTCCATTAAGCTCGGCTGTATCAAGCTCTTTCCTTCGCGCGATATAACGGATCTAAAGGTGCTGCTGCGCGATCATCAGCCGTTTATGAGTTTTAATCTTAAAGAGCTCGGACGCTTCGAGGTTTACGGGCTAGGAAGGCACATCGCCATAGACGCGTCGCTGGCGATCCTAGCCGCAGCGTGCGAGACGGGGCTAGAGCAGATCCGCAAAAATTTACTGAATTACCAAGGGATCAAAAAGCGCTTCGACATCCTGTGCGCCACCCAAAACTTCGTGCTCATCGACGACTACGGCCACCATCCTACCGAGATCAGAGCGACGCTGCAAAGCGCGCGCGAATACGCTAGCCTGCTAGGTCTTAGCAAGATCACGGCGATCTTTCAGCCGCACCGCTTCAGCAGACTTAAGGCGAATTTAAACGCCTTTAAAGAGTGCTTTGCGGGCGTGGAGGAGTTAGTCGTACTGCCCGTTTACGCCGCAGGCGAGCCAAGCAACGGCATCGATCTAAAAGAGGAATTTAAGGGGCTCGGAGCGCTATTTACCGAGAGGGTCTTTAGAAACGGCGAGAAGATAGAATTTAGCGATATTTTCGGCGTCCGCCACATCATAAACGACGGCCTCGTGATCGGATTTGGCGCAGGCGACATCACCTATCAGCTGCGCGGAGAATTTTAAGCTTGAAAACTCTCGCCGAATTTACGAGCCAAACTCCGCTGAGGGCGGGCAAGGATAAAATTTGAGATTTTTAGTATTTGTTTTCGCATTTTTATTTATCGCGGCGATCTTTTTCGTGCGGGACGAAATTTTAAGCAAAAGGGCCAAAATCATCGCCACGGCACTGATCGTGCTGCTGTGCGCGGGGGCGTATTTTTACGAAAACGCGAGCGAGCGATCCGCCAAGCTTGAGGAGGAGATGGTTTTTAAATTTAACGCGGGCGCCAGATTAAGATGCGGCGGCGCGGTAAATTCCGCTTCTGAAACGCGCGGCGCGGATGCGAAAAATTTGGGCTCGCAAGCCGGCGAAGTAAATTTAAATGCGCAGGACAAGGTCGCTTCCGCCGCGCAAAGCTCCGCCGCGCAAACGAACGAGCATACTTCCGCTGCACAAATAAACGGCGCAGTCTCGGACGGGCAAAATTCCGCACAAAGCCCTACTTCGCAAAATTATACGGACCAGAACGATACGCAGAACCGCATGCAGCAAAATTCCGCACAACGAGGCGACACACAAACCTATAGTCCGCAAGGCTCCGCACAGAATTCTAAAACTACGCAAAATTCCGCGCCGCAGAGCTTAAATTTGCAAAGCTCCGCGCAGATTGTAACGCGAGAGAGCTTCACCTACTCCTTTTCGCTGGGCGCTTTCATCGCCAAAAAGAGCGCGGGCGCGGAGTTTAAGGGCAAAACCTACAAGATCAAAGAGTGCGTTTATGATCAGTGACGAACTCTTTACACGCCTCGATCTGGGCGAGTATCTAGCCAAATTTAAAAGCTTTTTGGCGCGCGAAAAACCGCTGTTTTTAAGCGGCGATAGCAAGCTGAATTTTGAAAAAATTTCAGAGCTTACGAAATTTGATCTCGCGCAGTGCGAGAGCGTCGCAAACCTAGACGACGCGCTGATGCATATCTCAAAACACGGCGTGCTTCATATCAGCGAAATTTACGAGTTCAGCAAGATCGTTCGATATTTTTTGTATCTCAAAAAGCAGCCTTTTGAGGGCAAACTCGCCGCTTGGCTTGCAAAGATCGAAATTCCTGCGCCCATCGCGCAACTAAAGGATTATTTCGACGACCAGGGCGGCTTTCGCGACGCGATAGACGAGCGCTTCGGCGCGCTAAACGAGGCGTTTAAGATAAAAAAGGGCGAGATCGAGCAGACGCTAAAAAGGCTGATCTATTCCAAAGCCCTTTCGCCCTATCTCGCCGACACGCAGATCCACTACATAAGCGACACCGAGGCCCTGCTGGTGCGCGGCGGCTTTAATCACGTGCTAAAAGGCAGCGTCGTAGCGCGCTCAAGCGGAGGCTATTTTTACGTGCTGCCCGATGCGATCGCGGCTCTGAAGTCCGCTCAAAGCGCGATTTTGGATAAAAAAGAGCAGATCGTTTTCGAGCACTGCAAGCAGATCAGCGCGGTTTTTAATAAGAATTTAGCCTTTCTGAAATTTATAAACGCCGCTTTCGATGCGATCGACGCGCTGATTGCGCGCGCCGCGATGGCAAGAGCGAGCGATTACGAGTTCGTCCTGCCCGAGCCTTCGCGCGACATCGTCCTAGACAGCTTCGCCCACCCCGCGCTTAAAAATCCAAAGCGCGTGAGCGTAGAATTTACGGGTAAAATTCTGCTTATCACCGGCGTGAATGCGGGCGGCAAATCGATGCTTTTAAAAAGCATTCTAAGCGCGGCGCTGCTAGCCAAATACCTCCTTCCGATGCCTATTCGCGCAAGCGGCAGCCGCATCGGCACCTTTAAGGAGTTTGAGCTCATAATGGAGGATCCGCAAAACTCCAAAAACGACATCTCGACCTTTGCAGGTAGAATGGTTGCCTTTAGCAAGCTGTTCGGGCGCAAAGAAATTCTAATCGGCGTCGATGAGATCGAGCTG
The DNA here is from genome assembly GCA_963529595.1 of uncultured Campylobacter sp. GTDB lineage: Bacteria > Campylobacterota > Campylobacteria > Campylobacterales > Campylobacteraceae > Campylobacter_B. Next base: position 3,550 of record CAUSBF010000054.1, on the reverse strand, counting down.
GGTACCGATTTTGAGGAGGCTGCGAGCCTATACGGCGCGATGATCGAGCAGCTGATAAGCGGCGATGTGAAAATGATCATCACCACGCATCACAAGCGCCTGGCGATGCTGCTGGCGAAGGATCCGCGCGTGGAGCTGCTGGCGGCGCTTTACGACGAGAAAAACAGCGCGCCGAAATATGAGTTTTTAAAGGGCACGATCGGCAAATCCTACGCCTTTGAAACCGCACTGCGCTACGGCATAGCGCAAAACCTGATCGCCGCGGCGCGCAAAAACTACGGCGAAAACAAAGAGAACTTAAACGAAGCGATCTCAAAAGCGATAAATTTAGAGCTTGAGCTAAAACAAAAGCTGGCACAGACGCAGCAAAAAGAGGAGAAATTAGACGCGTTGAGCGAAGCGCTAAAAGATCAGCGCGAGCGCGCGCAAAGCGAGCTGAAGGCGGAACTTTCAAGGCTACAAAACGAATACTACCGCGCAATTTCGGAGGCCAAACGCAGCGTGAGCCTAAGCGACGTGCGCGAAAAGCAGCGCGCTATAAACCGCGCAAACGAGCTCGCACGAGCCGTGCAGCAGCCTGAACTCAGCGCGCCCGAGCCGCAAAGCTTTAAAGCGGGCGATCGCGTAAAATACGGCAAGATCAAGGGCGAAATTTTATCACTCAGCAAAACCCAGGCGCTGATGCTAAGCGACGGCATCAAGCTGCGCGTGCCGCTTAGCGAGCTAAAGCGCAGCGGTGCAGCACCGGCACCCGTAAAAAACATCAGCATCAAGGTACAAAAGCCCGCCTCCGCGTCGCTCGTGCTCGATCTGCACGGCTTGCGCGCCGAGGAGGCAATCAGTAGGCTCGATAAATTCATCAGCCAAAGCCTCGTGATGGGCTTTGATGAGATCATCGTAAAGCACGGCATCGGCACGGGCAAGCTCGCTTATGCGGTAAAGGAGTTTTTAAAATCGCACCCGAGCGTCAAGGGCTTTCGCGACGGCACGCCCGCAGAAGGGGGCTTCGGCTCAAAGGTTGTCTCGCTTTAGGCTTTGGCTCAAAGGTCTTTTCACTTCAGACGCGAGCGCAAACGATGCGGAATTCGTCCATTTCATCTATGCCTTCGCCGAGGTTTTGCAAAAGCACGGGTGCTTTTAACGTAGAATTTCGCCGCGGGATTTTAAAATTTATCCTCGGCTTTAAATTTTAAATTTAGTCCACGTTTTAAATTTGAAATATGGGGGGGGGCTCGGATTAAAATTCTAAAATTTAGCGCACGTTACGATCACGCGACACAAACGGACTTCTCCGTGTAATTCTAGTACGTTTTCGCACAAGAGTTTTATAGCTTGGCCTTGCGATAAAATTTCAGCGTGGCTTAAACATTAAAATTTTATGAAGGCGCAACTATGCCGAAATTTCATGCGGCGTAGCCGCGACATAAAAATTAGCGCGAGCGCAGCTCGCCCCTTATAAAGCGTCGTCGGGGGATAGGTGGGGTTTGGGGCGGGAAGGGGAGCGACCTCGCAATTCAAGCCCCCTTCCCGCCCCAAATGCGGTACTGAGCTTAGACGCAGAATTTTACCTTAAATTCTGCGGCGAAATTCTAATACAGTTTTGCACAAGAGTTTTATAGTTTAGCTTTGCGATAAATTTCAGCAAAAACTTGTGCTAAATTTACACGATACAGCCGTTTTCAGTATGGCTTTACGTTAAATTTTATAAAAATGTAGTTGCACCAGAACTTCATGCGGCGTAGCTGCGACATAAAAATTAGCGTGAGCATAGCCCGCACCGCTAGCGTCGCGCGGGTGGGGGTTGGTAAGGGGGCGGGCGCGCCTCGCAACTCTGAGCGCCGCCCCCTTACGGAAATACATAGCGTATAACACTAACGTGGATATGTATAAATGAAATTCTTAGAATTTTCGATGTAAATTTAAAAGTGGCGCTTTGCCTTTATAAAATTCCGTTTAAATTTTAGTCCGTGATATGTTTCTCTTGGGGCGAAAAGGGGGCTTGAATTGCGAGGTCGCTCCCCTTCCCGCCCCAAACCCCACCCATTCCCCTAAGACGCTTTAAGCGGTGCGGACTGCGTCCGCGTTAAATTAAATTGCGACTGCGTCGCATAAATTCCGCCAATAATAAAATTCTTTCGTGCTTAAAATTTTAAAATTCCAAGCGAAAAAGAATTTTGAAATTCCAAATACGATAAAATTTAAGCGACGGCGGAATTTTAGAATTCCTATCAGCGGCGAAATTTCATAATTCTGATCGGCAGCGGAATTTCAAAATTCCGTAAATTTAAGCAAAATTCTGAAATTTCGTAAATTTAAACCGATTAAGCAAGGAGGCCTCATTGAACCCGATTACCGAAAAGCGCAGCGTTTCGGGCTACTACTACGCCGAGGATCGCGAGTATGTGTACTTCGTGACGGACGCGCCACGCGAGCAAAACTACCGCTTTATTTTCGATGCGGACGCGATCTATTTGCAGGAGGGTGCCGCCGAGCCGCGGCTTAGCAGCGAGACGGAGTTTTTCGCGGTCGTCAAAAAGATCCTAGCGCAATATCGCGATAAAATTTTAGAGCACTCCGCAGAGCTTGAGAATTACGAAAAGATCTACACGCGCCGCGGCGATTTTTCAAAATTTATGAAAAAGCACTCTGTCCTAAAATACGAAATCCGCAAATTTCAAAATAAAATTTCGCATTTTTACGAGGCGCTGCTCATCTGCGCAAACGAGCAGCCGGCGCTTAAAAAGCGGCTGAAAAACTACGCATACGAAGCGGGCGTTTTCAAAGGCGTGATGAGCGAATATGCCGTCAGGATCGAGGATATCTATCAGTTCATCCAAGGCCTCAAAAACGACAAGATCAGCCGCAACATCTACATTCTTACGATCATCTCGTCGCTGCTTTTGCCGCTAAATTTCATCACGAGCTTTTTCGGGATGAACACGACGGGGCTGTTTTTAAGCGGTTCGCAGCACGGCACGCTCATCGTGACGCTTGCGATGTGCGTGATTTTCGCAGCGATGCTCGGCTTTTTTATGCTCTACGTCAAAAAACGAGACTAAAACTTCGAAAGGATTGGATTTGGATATAAGCAATGTGAAAAAGGCCCTAAGCGGGTATCTAGGTAGGGAGATTGCAGGCGGTTTTAAGGTGCTTAAAGAGCATGAGATCGCGCACTACAACGACGCGGCAAAATTTCCTTTTGAGGGTGATAGCGGACTGCTGCGCGAGTTTTGTATCTTTGCAGACAGCGGCAGCGGCGATCTTTGGCTGCTAAGCTCTAGCGGCGAGATCGCGTTTTACGACCATGATCTGGAGTTTTTGTCCGAGGCAAATTTGAAAAAATTGGATCTAAATCTTGCGGGCTGGCTAAAGATCGCGGAGCTTTTTTGCAAATTTGAAGCCCTTGACAAACCGAACGCCTTGCAAAAGGCGGAGTTTCGGCAAAGCGTAGCTAAAATCTGTCCGCAAATTTTAGAAATTTGGGAAATTTAGGCGCTGCTTGCGGCGCCTAAATTTAATCGCAAAACAGGAGCAACGATGAAATTTATCG
>CAUSBF010000053.1:0-9609 GCA_963529595.1 uncultured Campylobacter sp. | reverse complement strand
GAATTTTTAAGCTTAATTCCTCGTTCGCAAGCCGCAAAAACGCCGCCGCATCGCTACTGCCGCCCCCAAGACCAGCACCGATCGGAATATGCTTTTTAAGCACGATCTTGTGCGAGCTGAAAAATTCCGCAAGCTCGCGTGCAAAGCCCGCCTGCTCAAGCGCCGCCTTGGCCTTTAAAATTATATTATCCGCGATCTGCGCGGCGTCGCATTCAAGCGCAAAGCCGCTCGCGCGCTCAAAGCTTATCTCATCAAAAGGCTCCCTGCGCAGCACGAAGCGCGAGGCGATTTCGTGGTAACCGCCGCGCGTGCCGACGACTTTTAAAAAAACATTGATCTTTGCATAGGCCTTCAAATTTTACTCCTTCTGCGCCTAGGCGCGCTTGCGTTAAATTTAGCTCGCGGTAAGCTCATCCGGCGCGATTAAAATTTTAAATCCGCGCGCAAGTTAAATTTCAGCCCGCGGCAAGCTCGCCCAGTGCGATTAAAATTTCAAAACCGCGTGCCGTGAAGCGCGTGCCGTGGAATTTAACCCGCGATCGCGGCGCTCGATACGTAAATTTTCTAAAGCGCGGAATTTTAAATCCGCAACGCGCGAGTTAAATTTCAACTCGCGGCGCAAATTTATCTTAGCGATTAAAATTCCAAGCCGGCAAAATTCTAGCCGCACTGCTACACGCCACACTAGATCATAAATTTAGTTTAGCGGTACGCCGCCCGCTGTAAAATCAAACCCATCGGCGCAGACTACGCATTACCGCAAGCCGAAATTTTATTCGACAAGGACCGCTTGCCGCGACACTAAGCTCCGATCTGCGCGCTTTTTAAATCATTAAATTTTAATCTCGCGGCGCGTCGCTATCGCGCGGCATAAGTAAATTTAAACGCCGCCAGCCGCTCCGCCGCGTTTAAATTTAGCCCCGCGGATTTATGCCTTTCACGAGCGAGCACCGCTTGCAGAGCCGCGCGTCCAAATTTTAAATTTACTCCGCCCGATGCCTATTTTGCGATCTGTGCGCAACGAAAAAGCGTGATCTCTCGCTCGCTGCTCCGCACGATAAAATTTAACCGCGCGGGGCAGCGCCCTATGCGAGTAAATTTAAAACGCGCCATATTTATAACCGCTCAAATTTCAAGCCAGGGCCGCCCAATCAAAGCTCCGTCGCAGGCTGTAGCAGCTGATTAAAATGCGCCGCCTGCGATCGGGACGTCATTCCAAAGATAGCGCACCTCGCCCGCGCCAATCTCGATGATCGAGTAAAAATCGCCGCAGATAAGCAGATAGCGGCCGTCCGCGCGGCTCGCCAGATCCTTTGCGGCAAGCTTTTTGCCCAAGATCACGTCGCGCGCGTCGCCGTCGTAAAAGTTTGGCGCGAGGTCCAAAAATTCGAGCGGATTTAGTGCTGCCTCATCCGCAAAACGCGGATCTTGCAAACAAAAAGCCCCCTCACTCTCCCGCCTAAGCGCGCTTAGCGTGCCGTAAACGCCTAGCTTTTCTGCTAAAATTTGCGCGAAAGAGCGCACGTAGCCGCCCTCGCTAAGCGCAACGCGAAAGCTTACGAAGGGGTGAACGTAGCTTAAAATTTCGGCATCAAAAACCCGCATCGAGCTCTTTTTTAGGCTCACCTCTTCGCCCGCGCGAGCGAGCTTGTATGCGCGCACGCCGTCAATTTTCTTGGCGCTGAAGGCGGGCGGGATAAATTTTATCTCGCCGCGCATTTGCGCCATCGCGGCATCTAAAACCTCGCGCGAAAGCGGCGGAATTTGCTTCACGCGCCCTATGTTTTCGTTATCGCCGCTTGGGCTTTGCGCGCCCAGCCACAGCGTCGCAGCGTAAACTTTTGGCTCCTTTTTTAAAAATCTAAAAAAGCGCGCGTATTGCCCGAACGCGACGATCAGCGCGCCGCTTGCGAAGGGATCGAGCGTGCCGCTAAAGCCAGCCTTTTTCACGCCGTATTTGCGCTTAAGAGCGCTTAAAAATTTATTGCTGCCGATGCCCGCGGGCTTGTCCGCCAAAAACAATCTATTCATAAGAGCCGATTTTTTCTACGAAATTTGACATTATCACGCGCGAAATTCCGCCAAAATTTATCGTGAGTCGATCGCCGTTTACCGCCGTAATTTGTCCGATGCCAAAGAGTTTGTGCTTAATCAGCTCGCCCTTGCTAAAGCCGCTACTTTGCTCGCGCGGAGGCTCTTTAGCCACCAAACCCGCCTCGGCTATAAACCTGCTCGCATCGAGCCTCTCGCGCTTGCCGCGATAAAAGCGGCTAGCGGCAAAGCTAAGCGTGAGAGTGCGTTTGGCGCGCGTAATCGCTACGTATGCGAGCCTACGCTCCTCCTCGATGTCATTGCTGTCGCCCAAAAGCGGGAAAAAGCCCTCCTCTAGTCCGATTACGAAAAGATGCTCGAACTCAAGCCCTTTGCTCGCGTGCACGCTCATTATGTTTATCGCATCGCCCATGATGGCGTCCTGATCGCTAAGAAGGCTCAGCTCGTTTAAAAATTCCGCCAGATCAAAATCGGGCTTATTGCTCGCCTCGTCTTTTAACATCGCCAAAAACTCGTCGATATTTGCGACTCGGTCGGCGCCGTCCGGAAGCGAGGCATAGTAAGCCTTTAGCCCGAAAGCGGGCTCTAGAGCGTCTATTTTTTTGATCGTATCGGCTAGCGCGGAGATAGAAGCGATGCCGCTTTTAAGCTCCGCTAAAGCCTGCGCCGCCTTGGCGCTAAGCCCCGCGTCCGGCTCGCTAAAGGCGTCAAATAGACTGATAAGCCTCAGGCGCGAAAGCTCCTCGAGCTTTGCCAGCGAGACCTTGCCTATGCCGCGCTTGGGCACGTTTATGATCCGCCTCATCGAAAAGTCGTCGTGCTCGTCGTTTACCAAGCGTAGATAGGCGATCGTATCCTTGATCTCGGCGCGCTCGTAAAATTTCACGCCGCCTACCATTTTGTACGGGATTTTGGCGCGATTCAGCCCCTCTTCTAGCGCGCGCGAAAGAGCGTTTACGCGGTAAAGCACGGCGATTTGAGAGGGCGCTACGCCGCTTGCGAGTAGCTTTTTTATGGCTTCTGCGATCTTTGCCGCCTCGATACTCTCCTCAGAAGAATGCAAAATTTCGATCTTTTCGCCCCCGCCGTTCATGCTAGTAAGGCTCTTGCCGAGGCGGTTTTTGTTATGCGAGATGAGCTCGTTGGCGGCATTTAAAATTTCATCCGTGGAGCGGTAGTTCTGCTCGAGTTTGATAAATTTCACGTTTGAGAACTGATCTTTAAAATTTAGAATATTTTCTATCCGCGCGCCGCGCCAGCCGTAGATACTCTGATCGTCATCGCCCACTACTACGAGGTTTTCGTGCGCGGTGCAGAGCTTTTGCAGCAGTTTGAATTGAATGTCGTTGGTGTCCTGATACTCATCGACCGTGATGTAAGCGTAACGGCGCGAAATTTCATCGCATAGCCGCTCATTCGCGCTTAAAATTTTATACGGCAAGATCAGCAGATCATCGAAATCCACAAGATTATTCGCCGCCAAATACGCCTCGTAGCGTTTATACGCATCGGCGCAATGCGCGTAAAATCCGCTATACATCCTGCTTAGCTCGTCGTCCTCGCCCTTTAAAAGCTCGTCGATATCTTTGGGGCCGATTAGAGAATTTTTGTAGGTTGAAATTTTAGCCGCCAATAGCGATGTGGGTAAATTTATCTCAAAGCCCTTGATGATCTTTTTCTTATCGTCGGTATCGATCACTTGGAAGTTTGCGCTGCGCCCAAGCTCGCTAATATGAAATTTCAAAAACAGAAGTCCAAATTTATGAAAGGTGCACAAAAGCGGCACACTGCTTAAATTTAGCCCGCTTATCAGATTAAGCGCTCGCGAGCGCATCTCGGCGGCGGCTTTGTTCGTAAACGTAAGCGTGAGAGTATTTTCCGCAGGCACGCCGTTTGAGAGCAAGTAAGCAAGGCGCGCGGTGATCGTTTTAGTTTTGCCGCTACCAGCACCCGCTAAGATTAGCATCGCTCCGTCCACGTGGCTCGCAGCCTCGCGCTGAGCGGGATTAAGACCTTCTAAAATATCACTCATTTTGAGAAAATTTTACGCGATTTTTCGCGCTTAAGCCACTCGGACTCGGGACGAGAAAAATTTACCGCGATGGGCTTGCCGTCCACGACGATCTGCAAGACCGCGTAAAACGGCACGCTAAGCGTGCTTGCAAAATCCTGCGGCCCAAAGCCCACCTCGAAAACCAGCTCATCCTTGCTAAGATGCGCGCTAGAGAGCGTGTATTCCTCCAACTGCAAAAAGATCGCGGGCATTTTGAAGTTTTTTAAAATTTCCTCCGGCAGCGGCGGGTCAAATTTTATCTGATCCGTCCTCGCAACGATGCCAAATCCGCATCCAAGAGCCAAAACGTAATCCAAAACCGCGCCTATATTTGCGCTACTCGTAGCGATAAATTTATCGTCTTTTAAAATTTTATCTATCATCCTAACCCCTCACAAACTCATCTACAAGCGCTGCGACCTGCTCTATGCCGATGCGCCAAAACTCGCTTTTATTGATGTCAAAGCCGAATTTTGCCACCAGCTTTTGCGGCGCGTCGCTGCCGCCCGAGCTTAAAAACTCAGTGTAAATTTGAACGAAATTTTCGAGCCTGCCACTCTTATACAGCCCGTAAAGCGCGAGCACCAAAAGCTGCGCGTAGGCATAGGAGTAGCAGTAAAACGGCGTGTGGATGAAGTGCGGAATGTAGCTCCACCAGCTTTTGTAATGATCCTGCAAGATTAGCTCGCCCGCAAACATCTTGCGCGACTCCTCCATCCACAGCTCACCCAGCCGCTCAACGCTTAGCTCATCCGCGCTCGCATGCACGCGTCGCTCAAAGGTCGTAAATCCGATCTGGCGGTAAAGCGTCGCGAAGATATCTTCGATCTTTGCCGCAAGCATCGCTCTTAGCGCGGCTTTATCGCTTGCAGTCTGCGAGGGCGTATCCGTATCGCGCGCTGCAAGCTCGCACGAACCCGCAGAGTCTTGCGAGGCGGCATGTTTTACGGCGTGCTCGTTTGGAATTTCACCGCCCTGAGCTTCTTGCGAAGCGCTACGTTTAAAATTTTGCGAGCCGTCCGAGGCGGCGGCATTTTTTAAATTCGACAAGCCGTTTAAATTTGAAAAATTTTCGCGCATATAATCAAACACCAGCATCTCGCAGAAAACCGACGCGGTCTCAGCCGTCGTTAGCGGCGTGAAGGAGTTAAAATAGCCCACGCCGTAGCTTAGATACTGATGTATCGCGTGCCCAAGCTCGTGCGCGAGTGTAAATACGTCGCGGCGCTTGCGCGTGAAATTTAAAAGCACGAAGGGATGCGTATCGCGCGAACCCGAATGCGAAAACGCTCCGCTTTGCTTATTTTGCGCGGGCATCGCGTCGATCCAGTTTCGCTCAAACGCGATCAACGCGATCTGCTTAAATTTCGGGCTAAATTTTTCAAACGCTGCTAGCACGATCTGCTTAGCCTGCTCGAAGCTAAACTCGCTCTCATCGCCGCCGAGCGGCGCGTATCTATCGTAATCATACAGCGCGTCGTAGCCTAAAATTTCGCGCTTTTTGGCGTAAAATTTGCCGACTAGACCGAAGCTTCGCTCCGCTTCTGCGATCAGTGCATCGACGCTTGCGATGTTTATCTGATTTTCCTCGTGCATCACCGCCTCGGCCTTATCGTAGCCGCGCAGCTCGCAGCGAATTTTAAGATTGGTTTTGATCATATTGTAGATGTAACCAAGCAGGTGGGAATTCTGCTCTAGCACCGCACTTAGCGAAGCTGCGGCATCCTTTCGAACCTCGCGATCAGAGCTATGAAGCAAGCTTAAAATTTCCTCCTCGCCAAGCTTGCGCCCGCGAAAATCAAAGCTCATCCGCGCCATACTCTCGTCAAAAAGCCGCGAAAACGCCTCGCCGCTTACGGGTGAAGTTTTTAAAAGCACGCTCTCTTGCGGCAGGCTTAGCTGGTGGGCCTTGCGCCGCTTAAGTAGGCTCAAATAATATCTGAACCTACCGCCCCCTGCGATAAACTCGTCCTGTTTTGCGGTGTCAAGCTCGTTAAACTCGAGCTCGAAAAAAAGCAGGCTCTGCGAAATGTCGTTGCAAGCCTGCTCCGTCTTGGCCTGCTGCGCCCCAAGGCTCGTATCTCGCGCAAAGCTAAGATGTGCAAAACTCATTATCTTGCCGATCTGCTCGCTGATGCTCTCATAAAGCTCAAGTGCGCCTAAAAATTCCTCCGCGCTAAGGACGTGCAGCTTATCTTTAAATTTAAGCTCAAAATCCCTAGCCTGCGCGGCCGCACTATCTATCGCGGCGCTAAATTCCGCTTCGTTTGCAAACAGCTCGCCTAAATTCCAATTCATCGATTTCCTTTTAAAATTTTTGGATAATTTTATCAAAAAAGAATAAGTAAAATTTTAAAAACCGCAAATCCGCCGCAGGGACGGAATTTGCGGTAAAATTTTAAGGTGAGTTATTTTTGCATACTTTGCGACGCGATCGCCGTAAAAATCACGTCCGTGGAGCTATTGATCGCGGTTTCTACCGAGTCTTGGATCACACCGATGATAAAGCCGATCGCGACTACTTGCATTGCGATGTCGTTTGAGATATTAAAGAGCGAACACGCAAGCGGTATCAGCATCAATGAGCCGCCTGGCACGCCGCTAGCGCCGCACGCACCGACCGCTGAGACCACGCAAAGCAGCAGCGCCGTCCAAAAATCGGGGCGCACGCCAAGCGTATGAGCCGCAGCAAGCGCCAAGATCGCGATTACCACCGCAGCGCCCGCCATATTTATCGTAGCTCCCAAAGGGATCGAGATCGAGCTTAGCTCGTCGCTGATGCCTAGCTTTTTGCATAAATTTAAATTTACCGGGATATTCGCTGCCGAGCTGCGGGTGAAAAATGCCGTGAGACCGCTTTCGCGCAGGCAGGTAAATACGAGCGGATATGGATTTTTCTTGATCACCGCAAAGACGATGAGCGGATTTACCACGAGGGCTACGAACGCCATCGCACCTACTAGCACGACTACGATTCGCGCATATCCAAGCAGCGCATCGACGCCGGTTTGATACACGGTAGAAGCTACTAGGCCGAAAATTCCAAACGGCGCGAGCTGGATTACGAACTGCACGATTTTGGTTACCGCTTCGCTCAGATCGGTAAAAATTTTCTTTGTTTCATTAGTACAAAATTTAAGCGCGACGCCAAGACCTATCGCCCAGGTTAAAATTCCTACGTAGTTTCCGTGCGCGATAGCGTTTAGCGGATTATCTACGACCTTAAAAAGCAGATCTTTTAGCACGATCCAAACGCTCGCAGGGACCGCATTTTCTGCCGCGCCGACATTGCTTAGAGCAAGCTGCGTCGGAAATAAAAAGCTAGCTGCTACCCCCACGCACGAGGCTAAAAAGGTGCCTACGATGTATAGAACAACCACGCGTTTTAAGCCGCTTGCGCTGCCGTATTGTTTATTTACGATCGAGCTTAAAATCAAGATAAAAACTAAAATCGGAGCTACCGCTTTAAGGGCGCCTACGAATAAATTTCCTAAAATTTCCGCAAAAGCTACTACGTTTATTAAAAACGAAGTGTGCTCTGCCGCAATATCGCCTGCCGAGGAACGCACAGCAAAGCCCAAAATAGCGCCTATTATCAAGCCGGTAACTATGCGCAGAACTAGATTTTTATCTTTGTAGCTAGCTACTAATTTTTGAATCGAACTCATTTTTTACCTTTCAATCAAAACATCGTTTGAAATATATCGAAATTTTATTTAAGCACATTTAAATTTGGGCGAAATTTCGTAATTTTTAGTTAATCTTAAAACCTCGTTAGATAAAATGCCCCGAAATTTTAATTAGGAGCAGATATGTATCTATTCACAAGCGAAGTAGTAAGCCCCGGACATCCCGATAAATGCGCCGATATCATCGCAGACAGCATCGTGGATGAAATTTTAAAGCAAGATCCCAACGGGCGCGTAGCGGCGGAGGTTTTCATCGCGGGCAAACACGTAGTAATCGGCGGCGAAGTAAACGCCAAGATCGATTTTACTCACGATGATTACCGCCACATCGTAAAGGGCGCGCTTAGCAAGATCGGCTACAACGACAACCCTCATTTCACGCGCGCGCAGTGCCTGCATCCGCAGGATCTGCAAGTGGACGTATTTTTAAACCAGCAAAGCCCCGACATCAACCAAGGCGTTGATCAAGAGGGCGGCGAGATCGGCGCGGGAGATCAGGGCATAATGTTCGGCTTCGCAAGCTGCGAGACGAAAAATTTTATGCCGGCGGCGATTACCTACGCGAGGCTTCTTTGCGATCACGTTTATGCCTACGCAAAATCCCATCCTAACGAGCTTGGCGTCGATATTAAGACGCAGGTTACGGTCGATTACAGCACGAAGAGCAATTTTGAGGAGTGCAAGCCGCAAAGCATCCATACGATCGTGGTTTCCGCGCCATGCGTCGAGAGCATGAGTATCGAGCGCGTCCGAGATCTGATCGGAAATTTAATCGATTCGGCGGGACTTCCGAAGAAGCTTTACGACAAAAGCAAAACGATCATCTACATCAACCCGACCGGCCGCTACGTAAATCACAGCTCGCTTCACGACAGCGGCCTAACGGGGCGCAAACTAATCGTCGATAGCTTCGGCGGCTACAGCCCGATCGGCGGCGGCGCTCAAAGCAGCAAAGACTACACAAAGGTCGATCGTAGCGGACTTTACGCGGCGCGCTACATCGCCAAAAACATCGTCGCGGCGGGGCTTGCGAAAAAATGCATCGTCCAGCTCAGCTACGCAATCGGCGTCGCAAAGCCCGTCAGCGTCAGCGTCGATTGTATGGGGACGAATTTAGGCGCGGCGAGCGACGATGAGCTATCCGCTTTCGTGCTTGAAAAATTCCCGCTCACGCCGCGCTGGATCATCGATAAATTCGGTCTTGATCGCCCGGGCAAAGGAAGCTTTCTCTACGCCGACGTCGCCGCACGCGGACAGGTCGGAAACGACGAGTATCCGTGGGAGCAGCTTGATAGCGTGGAGCTTTTTAAAGCTTTGAAATAAAATTTTACGCTTTGCAGTAGCGCCTTTTTAGCTTACGACATTCGCTAGGCTTGCAGCAGCGAGCCTAGCTCAATATTCTACGTGGCTTTTGCATGCCGCGTAGTTTTATCGCATCCCAAAAAGTAGCGTTGCGGCAAAATTCTCCATCAAAATTCTAAGCCGTGAAATTTAAGAGTTTTCGCAGGTAGAATAGAATTTTAAAATTTTAAGCCCAGCTCGCGCAAAATTTTAAAATTGACGCAGTGAAATCCCAAGGCTAAGCCCGTCTAGTTTAGTGATAAATTCTAACTAGAGCAGGCTTTAAAAAAATTTACATGCAAGCTTTTAAATTTGCAATCGCTTAAAACGAAATTTGACCTATAAAATTTTTTCTAACATGCTTTGTACTTAATCTCCTAAGGACAAAAATTTTATATTTTCATTGCTTGTGATATTTAAGCGTGTAAATCTTAAAATTTTGCATTTTATTTGAAGTTTGCCACTTTTATATAG
>CAUSBF010000052.1:0-9708 GCA_963529595.1 uncultured Campylobacter sp. | reverse complement strand
TTTCGAATTTGCCGCAGCGTGGATCATTTAATCTAAATTTTGCGTAGCGCCGATCTGGCAAATTTAGGATGATTTTACGATTAAATTTACGGATTTGAAATTTGAGTATAAAAACGCCCGAAAGCAAATCTTGCGACCCTCTTTCGGGCTTTGAGCTAGGCTGCAACTTTAATTAGATTTAAAATTTCACCTTCACTTGGGAAACGAGGCTTAGCAAAATCTTTATTGAAGAAAAGCTTTCTGCCGTCAACTTCTACTAGAAAGTCTCCGCTGCCACCAGGGGCCAACTCGACAACCGCATCCTTATAGACGCTTGTTATTTCATCTCTCACACGGAGAGCTTGCGGTCTATAAGATCAAGAATTACAATAAGTAATTACAACCTTCATCTTTATTCCTTTCTAAAAAAAAGTGCCACATTCTAGCAGAACTAGCTTAAATTTTAATATAAAAGTTGGGGTTCCGCGCGCCTCAGCATTTAAAAATTTACGAGCGAAATTTCGCCGTTTGCAAAGCTTTAAATTTTGCTGTCGCGGGCTTAAGGCTAGTCTTAAAATTTTAAAATTTCATCGTAGCAGAGATAAAAATCGCAGCCGTGCGCGTGGAATTTCTTATCGCCGTGAAAGTGTCCGAAATACCACCGCTCAGGCCTTACGAGCTCAAAGATTCTCTCCAAATACTCAGACGTTTTATCGAAAGTACTTTTGCCGCACCAGAGGTATTCTTTTAAAAATTTCATCGCAAACCCCGGCACCGTGTGGCTCAGCACCGCATCGATCCGTCCGCCCGCGGCGATGAAATCGCGCGCATTTTGCACTGCGTAGCTAAACTCCTCCTCGCTCGGAATCTCGCGCGCCCACCAGCTAAGCCCCGGTATCCGATGCGCCTTATCGACGCTAAGCGCGCCGCCGAAGCACAAAAATCGTCGCCCTGCAATCTCGTAAATTTCGCCACGCCGCAGCCAAAAAATATTCTCGCCGCCCACGCTCACGGTGCCGCCGAATTTTCGCTCGCGCGGCAGCCCATCCAACATATCGAAATTTTCATGGTTACCGTCTATGAAAAGAAGCGTGGCGGGGAAATATCTTTCTATATTTTTGCGCGCCATAAACTCATCTATCCGCTCGCTCCAAAACAGCCCGAAATCCCCGAGCACGATGACGAAATCATCGGCGCTAAGCCCGCCCGCAAAGGCCTTGTTCGTGATTTTGCCGATCTCGTTTATGCCGTGCGTATCGCCGCAAAGATATATCATCTGCTTCCTTTAAATTTAGCTCGCCGCGCTTTGTCGCAGCCCGTGCGAATGGAATTTAAGCGCTAAATTTATGCAGCACGCACCGCACAGATCCTTTGCTCCGAGTCGTAGCCGCGTAAATTTAGTCCGAATTCGACACGTAAATTTAGGCGACGAAATTTTAAAAGCGCGGGCATCGAGCCTATCGCCGCGTAAATTTAAAGCCGCGACTTCCGATTTAAAATTTTATGGCACGTATCTAAACGGCGAAATCCGAGTAGGCGCAGCTTTGCTTGCTGCCACTAAATTTTAAATTTAGCGACGGATTGTGCAATTTCCACAAAGAGCTTTGTAAATTTTCACAACGAACTTTAAAATTCCACGGCGAGCCGCCTAAATTTAAAGATTAAATTTAAAGCCTGCCGCGCAATTTCGTCGCCAGCGCTGCGCCGATTTTTTCGTAGCCCTCTTTTTGCAAGTGGATTTCGTCAGGGCGGATCAGCCCACGCTCGCGCCAGCCGCGCCAGCCGCCATCCTCATCCATAAGACCGGCTATGTCGTAAAACATCGCCCCTTCGTCTCGCGCTAGATGCGCTAGCACCTCCGCAGCGCGTGAGGCGTTTGGCACTTTAGGGCTTCGCGGCGGCGCTACAAGCAGGATTTTTGCACCGGGAGCTGCGGAGCGGACGGAGCGAAGCAGCCCACGGACGCTTTGGTAGAATTTTTGCTCGTCAAATTTCGGATCCATCGCGTCGTTTGTGCCATAAGCGATAACTACGAGATTGTATCTAAGTCCCGAAAAATCCCTACCAAAGGCATCTGCACCCCATTTTTCGTAGAGGTTGCTAAACGCGCCGTTGCTCGCACAAGAGTCTGCAAAGCGCGCGTTTTTACGATAAATTTTATATCCTCCAAGCTCTGCTCCGTCACGCAGCGATCTAATTTCGATCGGAAATCTAAGTCGCAGCTTAGAATACTCCCATTTCTGCGGCACTTCTTGCGAAATATACGCGCTTAGCCCACTTGCATCGCGCACGCGAAAAATCTCGCCGCTCTGATCCGATTTATGTAAAATTTCGACGTAAAAATCGCCGCTAAGCTGCTTTAGCTCCAGTCGCACATTAGCGCCCTTTTTGCCGGTAGCGATCACTCCGCATAGTGGGAAATCAGGGTCTTGCTCGGTGCGAGACGAGATCACATTAAAGCCGCTTTGCTTAAATTCTATATTTTCGCTTTTGTGATATTTAGGCATCATTGCAGGCACGAAGCCGACGCTGTTTTGCACGAAAAAGCCGTGTCTGAAAGCATCTATCAGCGCATCGCTTCCTAAGTGCGAATCACCAAAAAATTTCACTCCAAAGCCCGCAGAGCTTTTTGCGTTTGCGGAATTTATGCCGCGGACGCCTGCGTTTGCCGCGCATCCGCCTAATAATGCGGCAAATAAAATCACTATAAATTTACTCAACTTCAATCCTTGATAAAATTTCTTTCGCTACCGCTTCGCAACCCTCTTTGCTCATATGAATGCCGTCGTCTTGGCGCACGCGCACGAGCTTGGAGCCGCTTTGCAGATAGGTTTTATAGACGCCTTTTTCGCACACCAGCGGGGTTGTTTGCATAAAATACCCGCCAAGCGCCATACTAGCGTCGGCATATATTTGATTTAGCAGCTGCGTTTTCTCCTCAAAATCCGGCTTTTGCATACACGGCATCGCTAGCCACAGCACTCCCGCGCCGTGCGAGTGCGCCGTATCGTAGATCTCACGCACTCTTGAGGCGTAAAACTCCCGCCAGCGCGGCGTTTTAATGCCATAAGTTTTACCTCCCGCGCGGTACTCCCACACATCGTTAGCTCCTAGAAGCACGACTACGAGCTTAACGCCACCGTTCTCGCGAAGCGCGGTATCGAGCGTCTTTTGCCAGTCGAAGGATTTCTTGCTCGCAAGCCCCGTCGATTGCTTGCTAAGATCGATCACCCTTAGACTTCGCTTCGGGAAAAATTTCTTAGCGTTCATCCCCACGTATTGCATCAGACTATCACCCATAAAAAGCACCTCATCGCCTGCATTTAGGCGGATTTTGCCATCGTCGCTAAGCGAAATTTTAGCATCAATCTCCGCGGAGCTTTGCGTCGTTAAATTCTGCTCCAAAGCCTGCGAAGCAGGGAGTTGAGAATTGGAATTTTCGCCGCTTTGCAAGGTTGCGCTTGCCGTAACGGAGTTTTGTGACGCAGAGGAGCTGCACGACACAGAGCTTGTTGTAGCCAGGCTTTGTGGCACGGAATTTTGCGAAGTAGAATTTTGAGGGATGGAATTTTGTGCGTAAGGCCCCTGCGCAGAATCGCGCGTTTTTAAATGATGCGTAGAATTATTTAAGGCAGAATTCTTCGCGGCATGGGCTTGCGGCTTGCTACCTTGCGACTTAACGCTTTGCGAAGCATCGTGATCTCGCACCCTCGTACTTTGCAAAGCTTGATTTTCCGCCATACGATCTTGCGCAGGTTTTTTAAAATTTTTGCTTCCGCTATGCGGACTTGCGTCCTCATCCTTGCTAATGTCCTCGCCTTTGATACGCTGCTCAAGCTTATCTGCGCCATTTGCAATCTTTTCGTAGATCTCTCCACCTACGCGAAACGGCGAGCGGCGCAGCCATTCTTCCAGCCCAAAGTCATCGTGAAATCGCTGCTCCAAATAATAAAGCAGCGAGCCTTGCATAAAAAATGCTGAGAAAAGCAGCGCAAAAAGCAGAGTCGAAACAAACCTAAGCATCTAAAATCCTGCGTAGATGAAATTTGGAATTCCGCTTGGCATCAGCGCGAAAATCAGCGTGAAGATCATGCCGAGCACGAGAGCTTTAGGTAAAAACGGCAGCTCGGCAAAAAGCGCGATCAAAGTATCTTTAAGAGCAGAGATTTTAGGATAAACAAAAATCCCCGCTAAAATCACCGCAAGCACCGCTAGCTCGCTAATATCTCCGAAAGCTCGTGCGCGGGCAAAAGCGCTCAAAATCGCCGCCGCATCCGGCAGGGAATTGGCGAAAAAAATCCAAGCGAAACTTACAAAAATATAGGTGCAAAATAGCGCCAAATGTGGATTTAGCGGCTTTACGCCCACTTTGGCAAGACATTTTAAAAATACAAGCGCTGCTCCGTGCAAAAGTCCCCAAATCAAAAAATTTAATCCCGCGCCGTGCCAAATGCCTGAGAGCGCAAACGCGATTAGCAAATTTACGCAGGTGCGTGCAAAACCCTTGCGCGAGCCGCCGAGCGGGATATAAATATAATCGCGTATAAACGTGGATAAGCTGATATGCCAGCGATCCCAAAACTCGCCTAAATTCTTAGCCGCATAGGGCATATTAAAATTCTGAGGCAGCTTAAAGCCCATCGCAAGTCCAAGCGCACGCGCCATATCGATAAAGCCGCTAAAATTCGTATAAAGCACCACGCCATAAAGCAGCAGTGCAGCTAGAATTTGCGCCGCGGAGGACTCAGGCTCATCGCCGTAAACGCCCGAAATCACATCGCTATAATACGCGCCCAAATAGCCGCTAATAAGCAGCAGCTTAACTAAGGCAAAAATTATAAGCACATAAATTTCATCGGCATTGCCAAAGTGCTTGAAGCGATCAAACTGCGGCAGTACTGGCTCTACGCCCTTGGCAGCGCTAGCGCGCCCGATAGGACCCATCACGACGCTAGGAAAAAACGCCAAAAAGCACGCCAGGCTCAAAAAGCCCTGCTCACCGCATTCGCGCCTATAAACCGAGACGAAATAGGTGATCGACATGAAAACATAATATGAAATTCCAAGCGGAAACGCCACGCTATCTACGGCACCTAGGTGCAGCGCAGCAAGCGCAGCATTGAAAAACTCCCTGACGTAGCCGTAATATTTGAAAAACGCGAGAAAAAATAAGCCGCCAGCAACCGCCGCAAGCATCACTGCACGTGCCTTTGCAGTGGGTAGTGGAATCTGCTTCGCTAACCCCGCTTTTTGCACCTGCTTCGCTATGCCAGCTTGTTTTGTTGCGCTCATCTGCTTGGCTGCCGCTTTACGCGAGAGCTTTTTATTGTGCGAGGACTGCTTTGCGGACGGTATGGCTTTCGCGACTACGCGATTAGCGCGAGCGATACACACCCCTGCAAAATATACGAAAGCACTATAGGCTGCAAGCACCAGTGCAAAGCGTGGATTTACGGAGCACATAAAGCCATAGCTTGCTAACAGGATCAGGATTTTTTGCGCGAAAATATGATTTTTGAGCGTCCAATAAACGATTAAAAACGCTAAAAAAGCAAGGACAAACTCGGGCGAAAAAAATGTCATTCAATCTTTCCAATTTAAATTTTTAAAGCTTTTGCGGGCTTTTAAACGCTTGCGGTGCGAAATTTATACGAAGCGAAAAAGCTTTTTTAAATCGCTCGCAGCGCGAAATTTTATGCGCAGATGCGGCGTTGCGTCACTAAACACGCTAATAAATTTAGCGTCCAAATCCTTAGATTCACGGACACCTCGCATGCAAGCCCTTGCCATGTGAGCAAAATTCCACCACAATGGCAAAATTTAAAACGCAAATGATGGCTCGACGCACAAATAAATTTTTTAAACGCGCTGAGCGCTTTGCCATCAATTCTTATGAAACCACACAAACGCAGTCTCATAGGTTCTACCCGCAGGATTTCAAAATAAGCGCCTTGGAATCATGCCATATAAATCTGGCGCGCGCGATGCCGCTAAAAAACCTACAAAATAAAATGAGCCACACTTCATCACAACTATGAGGGCCAAAATTCTACAAAGCAAAAATTTAAAAGCCAAAAATTTTGCGGCGATAATAAAATTCCGCCCGTTAAAACCTATCGCGCAAAATTACTAAGCAAAATCCCACTTTAAAGCGCGATAGAAACCATCTAAAAGCTGCGCCTTATGAGCCAAAATCATGGCTTTATTTTTACTGCAAATTACAAAACCTACGCCACCATAAAGTCTCTTTTAAATTTCGTGGCAGCGTAAATGCGCCTTGCGCCAGCCTCGCTCTTTCGAACAAAACGCAAGTTAAAATCAATGAGCTTCGCATCGTAAAATTTTGGCTCTAGACTTGGTTTTGGCGCGGCGCAACTTCAGGCTCGCCAGGCGAAATTAGTCATAAATTAATGCGGCTACATAGATTTTGACTTGGCTGAAATTTAACGTAGCAGAGCCGAATCTCGCTTCGCAATCCAGCCATTCTAACGAGATAATGTAAATTTTAATTTGCAATTTAAAATTTCTAGCGCAACGATACCAGCTTTGGCTCGTGTCTTGAAATTCTAATTTAGCGGCGCGAGTTCATAAAGCGCCGCGTAAAATTGCAAATTTCAGCGTTTTTTATTCGGCTGGCGAGGTTCGTGTGCGCAAGAATTAATTTGCGAAAATTTTAAAATTTTATCGCTTGCCCCAGCCCGCCTTCAGGGCAATCGCGATAAAATTTACGCTCCGCGTCTCAAGCAAGTGAGCAGTTGCGATGAAATTCTAAGCTATCAGTCGAGATGAAATTTTACGCCGCATTTTAAAAAAATCCCGCGCCTGCCCAACTGCGAAATCCGTAAATCTCGCGCTAAATTTCATATTACTGCATTACTTAGCGGCTATCAAATATGCTTGCCAAGCAGATGCGGTAAAATTTCATACTACCTTTTAATACTCGCTCGAAGTAAAATTTCGCACAGCTGTTTTAACAATCCATACTCGAAATAAACGTTCCACATAATTCTATCGCAAAACGGCTGTCGGGTGGAATTTTGCTCGACAGCAAAGTCCGTGTTGCCTGAAATTTACGCCTCTGTGCGGATGATTCTTACTGCTTCGACCATATTTTTTAAGCTAGGGCGAACTTCTTCCCATTTGCGCGTTTTTAGGCCGCAGTCCGGGTTAATCCACAGCTGCTCTTTCGGAAGCACCTCAAGCAGCGCGCGGATCTGGCTCACGAGCTCCTGTACGCTAGGAATTCGCGGGCTATGGATGTCGTAAACGCCCGGACCGACCTCTTGCTTATAGCCGACCGATTTGAAAACTCGAAGCAGCTCGTTACCACTGCGAGCGGTCTCGATGCTGATGACGTCGGCATCCATCGCCTCTATCGTTTTGATTATGTCGTTAAACTCCGAATAGCACATATGCGTATGGATCTGTGTGTGAGCACTTGCGGCGCTGACAGCGAGCTTAAAGGCGTCTACGGCAAATTTTTCATACGCAGGAATATTTTCGGATCTAAGCGGATAGCCCTCTTTAAACGCCGCTTCATCTACCTGAACGATCTTGATACCTGCGTCTTGCAGATCCGAAATTTCATCGAAAATCGCGAGCGCAAGCTGTTTTACGATCTGATCGCGAGGCTTATCATCGCGCACGAAGCTCCAGTTCATCATCGTAACAGGTCCCGTTAGCATGCCCTTCATAATCTTTTTAGTACGGCTTTGGGCGTATTTGATCCACTCTACGGTCATCGGTTTTGGACGGCTCACGTCGCCGAAAAGTAACGGCGGTTTCACGCAGCGGCTGCCGTAGCTCTGCACCCAGCCGTTGGCGCTAAACGCGTATCCGCTCATCTGCTCGCCGAAATACTCGACCATATCGTTGCGCTCAGGCTCGCCGTGAACCAGTACGTCTAGGCCAATCTCATCTTGAAATTTAACGCAGTCGTCGATATAGGCTTTGATGTCGCGCTCGTAGGCTTCGCGACCAATTAAGCCCTTTTTATAGGCGTTGCGAACCTGGCGAAGCTCGGCAGTCTGCGGGAAGGAGCCAATCGTAGTGGTAGGCAAAATTCCATAGCCTAGCTCCTTTTTCTGCACCTTGATGCGATCCTCGTAGCGATCGGCGCGCTCGAATTTATTTAAATTTGCGGCACGGCTTTGCACTCGCTCGTCGTGAATTAGAGGCGAGCTAGCGCGAGTTTTAGCGGATTTTTGATTTTCCTCGTATGCCTTCATGCCGTGTTCGCACATCGGAATTTCAAAGAAAAGATGGGTTAAAATCGAAATTTCGCTTAGTTTTTCGACCGCGAAACTTAGCCAGGATCTAATCTCAGCGCTTAGCTTGTCCTCGTATTTTAGCGTAAAAGGCACATGTAAAAGCGAGCAGGAGGTGCCCACATAGATACGCTCCTTAGGAACGTAGGCTTCGATGGCTCTAAGCTGAGTTAGCTTTTTGTCGATGTCGCTCTTCCAGATATTGCGCCCGTCGATCACGCCTGCGAAAAGCACGGTCTTGGCGTCTTTTAAAGCTTGAAGCTCTTTTTTGATATTCTCCTCGCTTGCGTAAACAAAATCAAGCCCGATCGCCCAAACATCGGTCTTTACTATCTCACGCACGGCCTCAGTCGCATGCTCGAAATAGGTCATAAAGATGATTTTTACGTTGCTTGCAGCCTTGCTTAGGCGCTGATAAACAGACTCAATCTTTGGCGCTAGCTCAGTCGCGCGATCCGTTACAAAAATCGGCTCATCGATCTGAACCACGACCTCGTTATCAAGCTCGCTAAGAAGCTTTAGCAATTCCTCGTATTTCGCGGCAAGGGCATCTAAATGCGCGAGCGGATCGCTTTTGTCGCTTGATTTGCTAAGCGCCAAGTAAGTAATAGGTCCGATTAAATTTATCTTTAGCGCGCAGGAATCCTTAAAATCGTTATTCTTCGCGGCCTTGTACTCGCTTAAAATTTTACTAGGATTTAAGCTAAATTCCGTATACGCCGAGATCTCGGGCACGATATAGTGGTAGTTTGTGTTAAACCACTTCGTCATCTCCATCGCGACTGCGTCTTTACTGCCGCGCGCCATCGCAAAATACTGCTCATGCGCCGAAAGAGCCGCGAAGCGCTGCGGGATCACGCCGAAAAGCACGCTGGTATCGAGCATCAGATCGTAGTATGAAAAGTCGTTTACGCTAATTAGGCCGCTCCAAGCATCCAGCTGATATTTGATGTGACGATCTTTTAGCTCTGCGGCGACCCGCTCTAGCGCGTCATAATCGCACTTGCCCGCCCAATAGCTCTCCAAAGCCTTCTTTAACTCGCGCTGCTCTCCGATGCGCGGAAAGCCCGTAACGTAACTCTTCATCTCTATCCTTTGAGTAAAATTTTGGTATTAAAATATTGATTTTATCTAAAATTTCTTTTGCCGTCATTAAAATTTTAATCTAATCTCGAAAATGAACGAAATTTTATCCAAAAGCGCAGGGGTGGAATTTAGCCAATAAAATATGAAATGGAATTTTTATCTACGAAATTCCATAAGTTAAAATTTTAGGATTGAATTTAAAGGCGTTAAATTCATCATAATTTAAACCTCGTCGCAAGATTCTACTAAAACTTAGTAAAGCCTTGCGACGAAGCCAGCCGCACCCGACACACCGCAAAGCCACTGAGCATCAAGGCTCTATGAAAGCAGTGCAACGCCTCAAATATGAAAATTCTTAGAATTTATAATTATATCC
>CAUSBF010000051.1:0-9858 GCA_963529595.1 uncultured Campylobacter sp. | reverse complement strand
CTCAAGCCCCATGCCCGTGTCGATGCTAGGCTTTGGAAGTGGGCTAAGCTTGCCGTCTTTGCTGCGCTCATACTGCATGAAAACTAAATTCCAAATCTCTAAAAAGCGGTCGCCGTCGCCGCCCATATAATCCTCGGATGAGTGAAAATGCTCCTCACCCTGATCATAAAAAATTTCGCTGCACGGCCCGCACGGTCCGGTATCGCCCATCGCCCAAAAGTTATCGTGATCGCCGAAGCGATATATGCGCTCCTGTGCTATGTGGCGCGCCCAGAACCCGAACGCTTCGTCGTCCTTTTCGTGCACGGTAACGTAGAGTTTGTCTTTAGGAAGCTTTAAAATTTCAGTGATAAACTCCCACGCATAGGCGATCGCCTGCTCTTTGAAATACTCGCCGAAGCTGAAATTTCCAAGCATCTCAAAAAACGTATGGTGGCGCGCGGTGTAGCCGACGTTGTCTAGGTCGTTGTGTTTGCCACCAGCGCGGATGCAGGTCTGACAGCTTGTGCGGATAGGCGGCGTCGGACGCGGTACGGCTCCTGTAAATATGCTTTTAAAGGGCACCATGCCCGCATTCGTAAAAAGCAAGCTATCATCATCGGGCACCAACGGCGCGCTGGGGATGATCTGATGGCCCTTGCTTGCAAAGAAATTTAAATATTCGCTTCTAATATCCATGATTTGTCCTATTTCAAGTTAAATTTTAAAGGCGCATTTTAGCTAAATTAGATTTTAAAAATTATAAATTTTAACCATTCTTAGTTATAATGGCGCGAAAGATTAAATTTAGGGCATGGCGATGAAAAAAAAGATAGCGATCATAGGCATGGGCGAGCTTGGTCAAAAGCACTTTAGCGAGCTAAGAAGGAGCGATTATTTCGAGCTTGTAGCGCTTTATCATAAGGGCAGCAGTGAAAATTTCGGCCCGCGCTATCCGATCTTTGATAATCTAACCGATCTTTTTAACGTCGCCAAGCCCGACGCCGTAGTCATCACAGCCCCCCCGCCATCGCATAAAGAGCTGATTTTAAAATGCCTGCCGTTTACCAAAAATATCTTCGTAGAATCTCCGCTCGCACAAAGCCTAGCCGAAGCTAGAGAGATAAATTACGCAGTCACTACTAACGGCACGCGCCTAGCCGTAGGCTACTCCGACCGCTACAATCCAGTAATCGTATCCTTGTTACGCGAGCTAGCCAAGGGGGATAAAATTTTTTCGATGAGCTTTGTAAGCGGCTTTGCAAACGATGATAGAGCAGATATCGTCGCCAATGCCCTTTTTAGAGATATCGATCTTGTGCGGCTGCTTTCTCACAGCGAGATCGCCTGCATAGAACTTAGCAAAAATATCTCTAAAGAGCGCACTCTAGCCGCATGCGCGACGCTTCACACAAAAAGCGGCTGCTATTGCACGCTAATGCAGTCCAATCTCTATCCTATGAGGCGCCACGGTATCGAAATTTGCACCGACAGCGGCGTGTATTTCGGCGATCTAATCTCAATAACTCTTTTTAAAATTACGCCTGACGGGCGCGTAAATCTGCGCGTCGATCGCGACGATTTTTCGCTACGCCGCGAGCACGAAGCGTTTTGCGCGATGTGCGACAGCAGCACTAACGCAGGTCTTGCAAGCGTAGAGGATGCGATAAAAATCAGAGAAATCATCTCATGAAAAAAGCCCTAATTTTGCTCAACATGGGCGGTCCGAACAATCTGAGCGAGGTTGAAGTTTTTTTAAAAAATATGTTTAACGACCCCTTTATTTTGGGCGTTAAGAGCGATTTTTGGCGCAGCGTTTTAGCCGCACTCATAGTAAGAAGCAGAGCGGCGGCGGCGCGTAGCAACTACGAAAAACTGGGCGGATGCTCGCCGATATGCTCCATCACCGAAGCGCTTTGCGAGCGGGTAAATGAACTAGCACGAGCAAAATTAAGCGCGGGTTTAAAATTTGAAGGCGCGGCTGATGCAAGCGCCGCGAATGAGCCGCCGCAAGACATTTCATTGCAGAGCAAGCCGACGCAAGACATCCCGACGCAGGGCGAGCCGCTGCAAAACGAGGCACTGCAGGATAAAAAACCGACAAATGAGCTAATTTGCGATTATGCGATGAATTACACGCCGCCATTTGCGGAGGATGTGTTTAAAAAATATGCGGATTTTGACGAGATAATTTTGATGCCTTTGTATCCGCACTTCTCAAAAACTACGGTGCAATCGAGCCTGTGCTCTGCTGAAGCGGCGCTTAAACGGC
Organism: uncultured Campylobacter sp.; assembly: GCA_963529595.1. GTDB lineage: Bacteria > Campylobacterota > Campylobacteria > Campylobacterales > Campylobacteraceae > Campylobacter_B. The sequence continues at coordinate 7,607 of CAUSBF010000051.1, read as the reverse complement.
TCGGTATAAAAAATTATAGAATCATCAACATCTTCTACGACAGTGTCGCTTACAACGAAATTTTATTAAATTTGATCGAGGAGTGCGTCGCGAAATTTAGCGCGGATGAAATTTCGCAAATTTCGCTCATATTTTCCGCGCATTCGCTGCCTGTAAAAATGATCGCCGCGGGCGATCCCTACAAGGCGCAGGTAGAGGCGCACGTGCAAATTTTAAAAGATCTGCTGGCTGCGCGCGGGATTAAATTTAAAGAGATTATCTTGGCGTATCAATCGCGCCTTGGCCCCGTGAAGTGGCTAGAGCCCAATATCGCGGACGTTTTGCAAGATCTGCGGGGCAAAAAAGCGCTCATATTTCCGATCGCATTTTGCGTGGATAATTCCGAGACCAATTTCGAGCTGGATATTTTTTATAGGGCCCAGGCGCGCGAGCTAGGTTATGAATACTACGAAGTGTGCAAATGCCCGAACTCCCGCGAGGATTTCGCGAAATTTATACTCGCGCAAGCGCTGTAAATTTAGAGATTAAAATTTAATCTTTTAGTTTGGATTTTTTATATTCTATATGAAGCTTGAAAGTAAATATAAAAGCTATTAAAACTAAAATTATACCAGCTATAACGCTAGTTTTTCTTCCTTTGTAGAGATAGCTCATGTTTGTCGTATCTTTAAATAAAACCAAACCATCATCGCAGCGGCTCAGCTTATTCAATACAAAATCAGACATATTTATGATTATACATCGATTAAATACATATTCTTTAAAAAATATATCACAAATATATGTTCCTTCTGAAATTTTTACATCTACAAAGCGTCTAGTGATGATTTTATTATTATTTTGGATTGACACTACACAATTGGCTTTCGTACGATAATGTCCTTTGTGCCTTTTAAGTTCTTTTATAGTACCGGAAAATACGAATGGATCTCTTATGCTTTGAGTACTTGGTACGATAGAGTAGGAGTACAAGAGAAGTATCGGTGCGATAAATGAAACGCAAACAACGATTAGCGTTATAAAAGTATGCTTCCGATCAAAGCCGAATTTAATCAAATCATACCAATAATCTACGTAGTAAAGCGGGTTTTTCATTGTATTCCTTTAGTAGCTTTTGGCAAATCAGAATATTCTTGTAGCGATTTAAAACCACCTGTAATAAGTACACCTTTTATCAACACTTCCTCTACTCATCTATATCTCCTTTATTAAAATTAAGGCATTGGAATTTTGAGCGTCAGAATTTTCCTGCAAGCCTTGCTCTAAATTCTGACGCCGCCCATCTAAAAGCCTCTTTAACTTTTCAAGCCTTGCTTCATTCATCCTTATCCCCGCTAAGCTACTGATTTAGAAGTCTAAATTTAAACCCCAAGCAAATCTCAGAGCTTTCCTTGTGCGCCTTTATAGACGTTTTTCACGTCGTAAACCAGCGAGCCCCTGTAATCAAGCTCGAAAAATTGCTTATGCGCCACGGCGATTACGACACAGTCAAATTTGCGCAAGTCGGGCTTTTGCAGCAGATCGATGTCGTAGTACCTCTTAGCGTCGGCGGCGCTCGCCCAAGGATCATAGACGCTTACTTCGCAGCCGAAATTTTTAAGCTCGTTTATCATATCCACGACGCGCGTATTGCGGGTGTCGGGGCAGTTTTCTTTAAACGTCAGCCCCAAGATCAAGACCTTTGCGCCCTTTACCTTTTCGTCGTATTTTATCATCATCTTAACGACCTCCGTAGCGACGTAGCTTCCCATATTGTCGTTGATGCGGCGGCTTGAGAGGATGATTTCGGGGTGATAGCCCACCTCGGTCGCCTTCTGCGCCAGATAATACGGATCGATGCCGATGCAGTGTCCGCCCACGAGACCCGGACGGAAGCTTAAGAAATTCCACTTCGTAGCCGCTGCGTCGATGACGTCGTTCGTGTTGATACCGAGCTTGCCGAACAGGATCGCAAGCTCGTTGATAAAGCCGATGTTGATGTCGCGCTGGGTGTTTTCGATCACCTTCGCAGCCTCGGCGACCTTGATGTTGCTGGCGCGAAAAGTGCCGTTTTGAAGTATGCTAAGATAGACGCTATCTACGACGTCCAGAGCCTCGGGGGTGCTTGCCGAGACGATCTTTTTAATCTTCGTGACGGTGTGAACTTTATCGCCCGGATTGATACGCTCGGGCGAATATCCGCAGAAAAAATCGCGGTTAAATTTAAGCCCGCTGGCTCGCTCCAGTACCGGCACGCAGTCCTCCTCCGTAGCGCCCGGATAGACGGTGCTTTCATACACGACGATGTCGCCCTTTTTAAGCACGGCTCCGACGCTTTCGCTGGCCTTGATTAGCGGCGTAAGATCGGGGCGATTTAGCCTATCTACGGGCGTCGGCACGCACACGATGTAAAAATTACTCTGCCTCATATCATCTAGCTTTGCGCTAAATTTAAGCCCGTTTTGAATCGCCGCGGCAAGCTCCTCGTCGCTAAGCTCCAGCGTGCGGTCGTGCCCGCCGCGCAGCTCGTCTATGCGCTCTTGCGAGACGTCAAAGCCCACAACCTCGTGTTTCGCGGCAAACGCCGCCGCCAAAGGAAGCCCAACGTAGCCAAGCCCGATTATCGCTATTTTCATTTTTCCCTCATTTGCTTTCATATTTTCCTCTTTTCTTTGCGTTAAATTTCATCGTTAAATTACGCAGCCAAACTCGCTAAATTTCAGGGCTGCGCAGATACATTGCGCGTCTTAAAATTTAACATTGCAGGCTCACTCGCTGTTTTACTTGCGCTTATTCGCACGGCGAAATTTAAAATTTTGCCGCGAGACAGAATTCTGCGTTACGATAAAATTCCGTCGCAGCAAACGGCGCCGCGTAAAATTTCAGGTCGCGATAAAATTTTACTACCGCGCCAAAATCCCACGTTACGATAAAATTCCATCGCCGTGCCGTTAAAATTTTACGCCGCCAAAATTCCGCGCCGTAAAATTTAAACGCCGTAAAATTTAAAAAAGCCGCGCCAAATTTCGCGAATTTTCGTCGTCGCAAGCCGCAAAATTTTAAAAAACCTCGCGAAATTTAGCAAATTTAATCCTTGATCTCGACCTTTTGCGTGGCGTTTGCGTCGGCTGCGGGCTTTAGATAGCCCTCCTCTATCAAAATTCCTACCGCCCGCTTAAAGATCGGCAGCGCATTTTGAGCGGCGTAGTAGCTGCCCCTTTTAGGCTCGCGCACCAAAACGCCGATCGTGTAGCTGGTGTCCGCGTCGTTGGCAAAGCCAAAAAACGAGCTGTTATAGGCGCTCGAATAGCCGCCTCCCTTAGCGATGCGCGCAGTGCCCGTCTTGCCGCCGATTTGCAGCCCCGCTACTCGACCCTTGCGCCCAGTGCCGCTCTCAACCGTTTTGATTAAAATTCCTTTGATTACATCAGCGGTAGGTTTAGAGATTACCTGGCGGGTTTCGCTTTCGTTAACAGTGTAAGTTTTGCCATTATTTTCGAGATTTTCAACTAGGCGCGGGCTGATCATCACGCCGCCGTTGTTAAAGACGGTATAGGCATTGAGCATCTGAAGGAATGTCATCTGCGCGCCGTAGCCGTAGCTGATCGTGGCTTTGTAAATTTTATTATTCAGGCTTTTGATGCTTGGGATATTTCCACTTTGCTCATACGGCAGATCGAGACCCGTTTTTTGCGACATACCTAAGTTCATCAGCCCGTCATAAATAGCCTGCCCCTCCAGCCGCTCTGAAATTTTAATCATTCCAATATTTGAGCTGTGGATGATGATCTCCTCGCCGCTCATCTGCTTAGCCGGGTGCGTGTCGCGGATCGTGCGAGTACCAAGCTTATAGCTGCCGTTATAGGTATTGATGATCTCGCCCGGTTTGACGGCTTTGGCGTCGTAGGCGATTGCGAAAATTATCGGCTTCATAATCGAGCCCACTTCGTAGGCGTATTCGCTCGCGGTAAAATTTAAATTCTTAAGATCGTTTTTTGTTATATTTGAGGGATCATAGCGGGCATTGGTCGCGAGGGATAAAATTTTGCCCGTTTTGGAGTTCATAATGCCCACCACGATTTCTCGCGCATCGTAATTATCAGCGCCCTCATCGCTTAGGCGCTCTATCTTTCTTTGTAGCGTTAGTGGCACGCTTAGACGGACGTTGTAGCCGTCGATCCTGCCCGTTTTTTTGCTGCTACGCTCTAGAATGATGTTGCCGCCGATATCGCGCGGGCCCACGATAAACTCATCTCTAACCGGCGCTAGATAATACTCATAGTACTTCTCGATCCCTTTGATACCACTAACCTTTGTAATGCCATCAACCTCTTTTTTATTGATATAGCCGATTAACGGAGTGAGCGAATCGCCGACATTGTAGCTGCGCTTCTCGCCGCTTTCGCTCACGCTCATGCGGATAGGCGGATTTAGCCTGCCGTTTGCGCCTATGAAGCTGACAAAGACCTTTTTTAAATTTAACTTATACGCAAGCTCTTTTAGATGCACTGCGGTTTTGGCGTCGATCTTATACGATAGCACGGTCGTGCCGCCAGAGCCCTCGATCGCGCTTTTGACACGCTTTTCGCTATCGCCCGTATAGATGCAATAAAGCCGCACGAAAAGATCAAGCTTGTTTTTATCGATGCTGCGCGCATCGACGCTAACTTTGTAGAGTTTGACGGAATTTGCCGCGACGTAGTTATCTTTTGCGATTATCGCGCCGCGGATCGCGCTGTTGGTTTCATTGACATCCAGGCGCGGTAGCTTGCGCTCAGTGCTGCCCCAAAAATATAAAATCGCCAAAAATACGAAAAGCGCCGCCGGCACGAATATAAACATCACAATAATCATACCGACCGAGGAGCTTTTATCTCTTTGCCACATCTTATTTCTTTAAAATTCTAAATTCCGCGCATTTTTTACGCTGCTGCATCTCAAGCTTTGACTCAATGCTGCGCTCCGCGCGGAACTTTAAGATCCGCAAAGCGCTCAAAGCCGCTATCTTGCGCACTAAGCTCAGCAAATAGAGCGAGGAATTCCGCTCGCGGCATCTCTTTAGCACCCATAAATTTCAGATGCTCGTTCATAATCTGACAGTCGATTAGAAAGCCGAAATTTGCAAGCACCTCACAAAGCCTAATCAGCGCGACTTTCGAAGCGTTGCTCTTTAGGCTCAGCATACTCTCGCCGCAAAACACCCGCCCAAAAATTAGCCCGTATAGCCCACCCACAAGCTCGCCGTCCTCGTATGCCTCGACGCTGTGAGCGTAGCCGTCTGCTGCCAAACGCGAGTAAGCCTGCACGATCTGCTCGCTGATCCACGTGCCGTCGCTCTCTTTTTTTCGCACGTCTTTGCAGCGCTCGATGAAGCCCTTAAAATTCGCGTCAAATTTAACGTCATATCGCTTAAGATAGGGCTTAATGGACTTTTGCACACGCACTTCACGCGGATCAAGCACTGCGCGCGGATTGGGCGACCACCATAAAATCGGCTCATCCTCGCTAAACCACGGAAATATCCCTGCGCTATAAGCGCTAAGCAAACAATCCTCGCTCAGATCGCCGCCACTTGCAAGCGGCGCAAAATCGGGCGCATCCATAGGATCTGGAAAATCGTAAAACCGAGCCATTATTTAACGACACTGCTTTGAGCTAGTGCAGGTTGCTTTTTTTCTATCTGCGGCAAAGGCGTAGAAGCAAAGCTAAAGCTTAGCTCGCCATCTTTGACGCTCACGCTAACTAAGCCGCCCTCTTGCAGCGCGCCAAAAAGCAGCTCACCGCTTATATGATCGCTTATCTGCGAGCTGATTTCGCGCTTTAAATTTCGCGCTCCAAACTCGTCCGAATAGCCGCGCGAGATAATCAAATCTTTTGCTTCCTTGCTTAGGCTAATCTTTACGTTTTTTAGCTGCGACTCCAGCTCACCGATAGTTTTATCCACGATCTTTTCTAAAATTTCGCCGCTTAAGCGGTTGAAATTTATGATTTTATCGATGCGGTTGCGAAATTCCGGCGCAAAGAAGCTTTTTATGGCGCTATCTACTTTATAGCTCTCGTCTTTTGTAAATCCGACCTGCGGCGCTTCTTTCGTGCCTAAATTCGACGTCATTATTATGATCGTATTTTTAAAATCGGTCGTAACGCCGTTATTATCGGTAAGACTTGCATTATCGAAAATTCCTAAAAAAATATTCGTCATACTAGGATGAGCTTTTTCTACCTCATCAAATAAAATGACGCTGTAAGGGTGCTTTTTGATGTTATTCGTTAAAATTCCGCCATTTTCAAAGCCCACGTATCCAGGAGGCGCGCCGATGAGCCTAGAGACGCTGTGAGCTTCCATATATTCACTCATATCGTAGCGCTCAAAATGTACTCCAAGCTGCGCGGCTAAGACCTTGGCTAGCTCACTTTTGCCCACGCCGCTACTACCTGCGAACAAAAATACGCCGATTGGGGAGCTTGCGCCTCCAAGCCCGGCGTAAGAGCGCAAAAGAGCCTTGCAAAGGCTGCTAACCGCCTCGTCTTGACCGAAAATTTCACGCTTGATATTGGCTTCTAGATTTTTTAGTACTTGTTTATTATCGACGCTACTACTTAAATTTGCGATATTCGCGCTAATCGAAAGCGTATTTACCAAATCGTCCTTACTAATTTCAAGCGGAGCTTCGTGCGGCTTAAACGCAAAGCTCGCGCCCACCTCGTCGATGAGATCAATGGCGCTGTCGGGAAGGAATTTATCGCTTTGATACTTTTTAGCAAGCGTTACGCTATCACGCAAAATTTCGTCGCTAAATTTCACGCCGTGAAATTCCTCATATTTTTTGGCTACGCCTTTTAAAATTTCGACGCTATCGTCGATGCTAGGCTCGCTCACGTCGATCTTGCAAAACCTGCGGCTAAGCGCTTTATCCTGCGAAAACGAGCGGTATTCGCCGTATGTAGTAGCGCCGATGACCGATAGCTCGCCGCTTGCAAGCGAAGGTTTTAGGATGTTTGACATATCAAGTTCGTTGCGATTGCCCGTGCCAGCGCCAACGATCGTGTGAATTTCATCGATAAATAAAATCGCATTTTGATTAGCGCTAAACTCGTCTATGAGATCCTTTAGCCTCTCTTCAAACTCCCCGCGCAGCGTAGTGCCTGCGATCAGCGCGCCAGCATCAAGGGCGTAAATTACCTTATTTTTTAGCTTTTCTGGCACTTCGCCACGGACGATTTTTAGCGCGATACCCTCGATGATCGCGGTTTTACCAACTCCCGCTTCGCCCACTAAGATCGGATTATTTTTCTTGCGGCGACAGAGGGTTTGCAGCGTCTTTTCGATCTCTTTTTCGCGTCCGATGAGTGGATCGATCTTGCCCTCAAGCGCCGCTTTGTTTAAATTTAGCGTATATAGCGAGCTTGGCGAGTCTTTTTTTATGTCGCGCTCGTTTATGGCGTCCTTTTCGCCCTCAAACGCAGGCTCAAATTCCGTATTCTGCCACTGCCTGCGGCTTTCGTCGTAATTCATCGCATGCGTGATATCATCGATATCGTATGAGTTTAGCTTAATAGCTGCGGCTTCGTCGCGAGAAACGACCTCGTCGCGGTGATCGAAAGCGGATTTGTACTTTCGCACGATG
>CAUSBF010000050.1:0-10126 GCA_963529595.1 uncultured Campylobacter sp. | reverse complement strand
CGATGAAGGTGCGGAAGTGTTTTTTCATCCCAAGCGGCGAGCAGCCGCCCCTGATGTAGCCCGTGACCTTTTGTAAATCCTTCAAATCCATCAGCTCGCAACGCTTCGCGCCGCAGATGTGTGCGAGCGCCTTAAGGTCTAGATTTAGATCGCCCTGCAGGCAGGCCACGACGTATTCGTGATCCGCCATGCAAACTATCGTTTTATAAACCCGCTCGATCGGCTCGTTCACGCTGTTTGCTACGTGCAGCGCGTCTAAATTTAAAGGATCAACCGTATATTCTTTGATCTCGTAGGAGATTTTCAGACCGTCCAGTACGCGCGCGGCGTTCGTCTTTGAGCTCACTTCGCCTCTTTTCTTAAATTTAATAGCGGATTTTGTTTTCTTTTAGAAAATCGCGCAGATCTTCGTATTCGCTCTGATCGAAATAGCGCCATTTGCCGGGCTTTAGCGTCCCGAGGGTCATTCTGCCGAATGCCGTACGCTTAAGCTCCACGACGTCCAGATCAAAATAGCCGAAAAATCTGCGCAGCTCGCGGTTTTGCCCCTCGTTGATGATCGCCTTTATCTTCGTATAACCGCCGCTGCTAGGCATAATGCGATAACCCAAGAAGGGCCTAAATTCCATCGATTTGATCTTGCTTTTGGCGTGCGCGCCCTTGCTCGCATCTGCGGCGAAAAAGCCCTCTCGGATCGCCGTTACTACCTCGTCCCCTACCTCGCCTTTTACCTTTAGATAGTACTCTCGCTCGATGTCGCTGTTCATCAGCGCCGTAGCGATCACTGGCGCATCGGTTAGCAGCAAAAGCCCTTCGCTTGCAAAATCCAAACGCCCCACGCTAACAAATCTACTAAACCCCTCCGGCAAGCTATCGTAAATCGTCCGCCTGCCGCGATCGTCCTTTTTAGTAACTAACTCGCCTTTGCGTTTGTTATAAACGATCATCGTAAATTCTGTCTTGGGCTTGATGAGGCGCGAGCCGATGCGGATCTTCTCCTCGCCGTTAACCTCTATAAAATCGCTAACGACGCGGCCGTTAATGCTAACTTTGCCCTGCTTGATCAGCTCGTCCGCCTCACGGCGTGAGTAGGCGGTGTTATGAGAGATAAATTTATTCAGACGCATCTTTTGCATTATTTTAGCCCCAGGCTCGTTAGATCGTGAATATGCAAGATCCCCGCGGGCACGCCATTTTCGACCACTGGCAGGACTTGAATTTTAAACTGCTCGATCAAATTTAGCGCGTCTATGGCTAACATATTTTTATCCTCCAGCATTTTAGGATTTTTGGTGGCATATTTTAGCGCATCGCCATTGATATCGAAGTCCTCTCGCATCAGCGCGCGGCGCAGATCGCCGTCGCTTAAAATCGCCTCAAGCGCGCCCTTTTCGTTCACTAGCAAGACGGTGCCGAGCTTTCCGTGAGTCATAACGTCGATAGCTTGTTTTAGGCTGGCGTTACGGCTTGCGACCGGTAAATTTTTGCTTTGCATCACATCTTTTACTTTGACGAAAAGCCGCTTGCCGAGGCTTCCACCCGGGTGGAAATTTGCGAAATCCTCTTTGCCGAATCTACGCTGCCTCATCAAACATATCGCTAACGCGTCGCCCAAACCGAGCGTTAACGTTGTAGAAACCGTCGGCGCAGCACCTAGCGGGCAGGCCTCTTTGACGATGCTAAGGCTTATGAACTCGTCGCTAACCTTGCCGAGCGAGCTGTTTTTATCGCGCGCCATCGCGATAATCTTTACGCCGAAGCGCTTGAGGTGTGGCAGAATTCTAACCAGCTCCTCGCTCTCGCCGCTAAAGCTAATCGCAAGCACCATATCGTCCTTGCCGATCATACCCAGATCGCCGTGCAGCGCCTCGGTAGGATGGACGAAAAACGACGGCGTGCCGGTACTGGCAAGCGTCGCGGCGATCTTAACGCCTATGTGACCGCTCTTACCCACGCCGGTGACGATTACTTTGCCTTTGCAAGCCAGGATCAAGTTTACGGCTCGCTCAATTTCGTCGCCGATAAGATCCGCATGCCGCAAAAGCTCCGCTCCTTCGAGCCTTAGCACCTCTCGTGCCGTATCTAAAATTTCACTCATTCAACCTTCTTTTTAAAATTTGCTTTCATTTTACGCCTCTTTGCGCCACGCCTAAATTTACGCTAGCTGAAATTTCGCGCCTTTGAAATTTGCGCCATAAATTCTAATCTACAAAATCGCACGCCGCCCTGCCCATTTGCCGCAGGCTTTCTAGGCATTCTTTAAATTTCGCTTTACACCGAAATTTTACTCTTGAAATTTTAACTCTTCACTTTAAAATTTTACGCCGCAAAGCCCGCTCACATCGCAAAATTTCACGCCCGAGCGCTAACCGGCGTCATAAAATTTCATTCGCCCACCGCAGATCAAATCCGCCCTGCTCGCTAAATTTAGCCGCGCTTACATCAAATAGATCACCGGCACGATGGTCGGATATTTTTTGATCTTTCTAAAGATGTGCTTTCGCACGGCCTGGCGGATCTTGCCCTCCAGCGCCCAGTGATCGAGCAAAATTTCATCTTTTAAATTCGCTAAAAACTGCTCGATGACGCCCTGCATCTCCTTGGTAAAGTGCGCCGTTTGATTATCGGCGACGAGCCCGTAGGTGATGACGCGCGTCTGAATGAGCCTCTTTTCGTTTTTGTCGATCTGCGCGATGATGACCGCGACGCCCGCATCGGCTAAATTTTGGCGGTGTTTGACGATCTCGTCGGAGATCTGCTTGTTGATCTGGTTGTCGATGAAGACCTTGCCCGTTTTGACCGTCTTGACGCGCTTTAGATATTTTTCGCAAACCTCCATCTGATCGCCGTCGTTCATCAGATAGATATTTTTCTCCTCGATGCCGCACTCCATCGCGGTCTCTTTGTGTTTTACGATGTGATTATACTCGCCGTGCACGGGTAGGAAAAATTTCGGCTTTATCAGGCGCAGCATGAGCTTTTGCTCCTCGATCGAGGCGTGCCCGCTTACGTGTATCTCGCTGAAGTCCTGATACGCGACCTTCGCGCCGCTTTTTAGCAGGTAGTTAAGCACGGTTGAGACGCTGCTTTCGTTGCCGGGGATTGCTTTGGCGCTGATGATTACCTGATCGGTGGATTTGATCTTGATATATTTGTGCTCGTCCGTCGCCATGCGGTACAGCGCGCTCATCGTCTCGCCCTGCGAGCCGGTAGTAACGATCAAAACCTCATTATCCGGGTATTTGGAAACCTGATCGGCATCGACGAAGATTTTTTTGTCTAAATTTACATAGCCAAGCTCCATCGCGGTAAATAAATTTCGCTCCATGCTTCGTCCGATGACGCAAACCTTGCGGCCGTATTTTACACCGCGCTCTATAGCCTGATAGACGCGGTGGATGTTTGAGCTGAAGGTGCTCATTATCACGCGCCCTTTACAGCTCGAAAATATCGTATCAAAGGTCTTGCCTACCGAGCTTTCGGACTTTGTGATCCCCTCTTTGTGCGAGTTCGTGCTATCGCTCATCAAAAGCATAACTCCGCGATCGCCGTAATACGCTAGGCGGTTCAGATCGGTCGGATAGCCGTCGATCGGCGTGTGATCGATCTTAAAATCGCCCGTGTGGATGATCGTGCCCGCTTTCGTTGTGATTGCAAGCGCGCTTGCATCGATAATGGAGTGCGTTATGTGGATAAACTCGACCTCAAAATCGCCGATCTGATAAAGCTGGCGCTTCTGCACGGGCCGAAAGTAGCTACGCTCGGCTTTAAGGCCGTGCTCTTCGAATTTATTGCTTATCATCCCCAAAGGAAGCGGCGTAGCGTAGATCGGGAATTGAAATTCTTTGAAAAAATATGGCATCGCGCCGATATGATCCTCATGCGCGTGGGTGATAATGATGCCTTTGATCTTGTTTTTTATCTTGCGAACATAATCGAAGTCGGGGATTAAAATGTCCACGCCTAGCATGCTCTCCTCGGGAAAGCTCATGCCTACGTCAACGATGATCGCGCTCGTATTGGTCTCAAAAACGGTCATATTCGCGCCGATCTCACCCAGTCCGCCAAGCGGCGTGATACGCACCGTCTCATCGCTGCGGTTAGCGTTTTTAAGCGGATGCAAGCGCTCCTCGTGGATCAGCTTATTTTCCGCGATCGCCTCTTCCATCGCCTTTTGCCACGGCTCGTTACCAGTAAGACTTTTTGGCATATTTGAGCGTTTTTTGTGCTTTTTCTTTTTCTGCGCATCCGCGGAGCTCGCATCGTCTACGGCGCTAGAATTTGCGCCTTTTGCGTTATTGCCGCTTGGCTTTGCACGGCCGTCGCGGTTTAAATTTGAACCGCCCGCGCCGTTTTCGTTGTTTTTTGGATATGCGCCGCCGAAATGCGCACCATTCGCGCCGTTTGAATGCACGGCGTTTGAACTGCCGTTTGACGAGCCTCCCGTAGAATTTGATCCGTTGCGAGAGCCGTTTTTTGAACCCTTTGAACGAGCGGAATTTTGCCCGTTTTTCGCGCCTTTGTTTTTGCGAGAGCCGTTTTCATGCTCGCCGCCGAATTCCGTGCCGCCCGCAGAGCCTTCGCTTGCGATAGATTTTTTTAGATTTTCCTTGCGTTTTTTATAGCGGTTGCTTTTTTTGAGTCGTTCGACGCCGTTTTCATTTCTGTTTTCTTCCATCTTTTGCCTTTAAATTTTTAAAAATTTCTAAAAAAAGGGTGGAATTTAACTCGTGCGCCCGAACTGTGGGCGGAATTTTCAAATTTAAAAAGATCTCTTCGGCTAGGCCTCTATCAAATTTTGTGCTTAAATTTTTAATAAGCGTCTTTCGCGGCGCGCTGAAAGATACGCGCAAAAAGCTTTTAAATTTCTCGTATTCATCGAGATTTTGGAAGCGGGCACAACTTGTTACGCCGAGGCCGTCTGCGTTTATCTCGACGCCGGGCTTAAAATTTTTGCCTTTTACGAGCCTGATTACCGATGAGGTCACCTTCGGCGCGGGCTCGAAGCAGCTGGGCTCAACATCAAACAAAAGCTCGCAGCCGCCCGCAAAATCGGCCAGAATCGAAAGGGCGCTAAAATCACTCTGCCCTGCTCTAGCGCAGAATTTTAAAGCGACCTCCTTTTGGATCATCACCAAAAATCCGCCGCATAGCTCATCGTCGATCGCCTGTAAAATCATCTTTGTAGCGACGTAGTAGGGCAAATTTGCGACTAAAAAATATTCACCGCGTTTAAGTCCCCGCTCCTGCCAAATCCGCAAAGCATCGCCCAAAACGAGCTCAAGCTCGCTGCTAGCGATCTGCTGCGCAAATTTAGCGCTTAAAATTTGATATAAATCTTCATCTATCTCGAAACTTTTTAATCTGTAAAATTCCAAAAGCTTGCGAGTTAAATCACCTAAGCCAGCCCCGATTTCAACGACATTCTGTACGCTCTCGGGAATCGCTTGGATGATCTTGTCTAAAACAGCTTCGTCTTTTAAAAAATTTTGCCCGAATTCTTTTTTCGCCCTAATCATCGCGAGAGTCTAGCCAAATTTTACTTATAAAGTCATTATGTTAAGTAAAATTTGGCTAAAATCATAAAAAATTTTATTCCGAAGGGCTGCTTTGAATAGATTCGCAAAACGCATAATCCCGTGCCTAGACGTCAAAGACGGACGAGTGGTAAAGGGCGTAAATTTCGTAGGTCTCGTGGACGCTGGCGATCCGGTCGAAATAGCCAAGCGCTACAATGAGGAGGGCGCAGACGAGCTATGTTTCCTCGATATCACGGCGTCGCATCTTGAGCGCGATACGATCGTGGATGTCGTGGAGCGAGTCGCGCGCGAGCTTTTTATCCCGCTAACAGTAGGCGGCGGTATCCGTACGATCGACGATATCTCGCGTCTGCTAAACGTCGGATGCGACAAGATCAGTCTCAACTCCGCCGCGATAAAAAATCCAAATTTGATTGGCGAAGCGGCGAATAAATTCGGCTCGCAGTGCGTTGTGGTCGCAATCGACGCAAAACGAAATTCTAGTGAAATTTCGCGCGGTAATTTATATGGCGCGGCGAGGAATTTGAGCGAGAGTTTGCACGACGGCGCACGGAATTCGGACGCGAATTTACGCAACGAAGCACGGAATTTTAGAGAGACTTCACGCAGCTCGCAGGACGAAATTTTAACTGAGAACGGCGAGCCTTGCGGCTATAGCGTGTTTATAAACGGCGGCAGACTGGATACCGGTAGGGACGCGCTTGCTTGGGCGAAAGAGGCGCAGGAGCGCGGTGCGGGAGAAATTTTACTCACATCGATGGACTGCGACGGCGTTAAAAACGGATTTGAGTTAAATTTAACGCGGATTTTTAGCGCGCTTGACATCCCCGTTATCGCAAGCGGCGGTGCGGGTAAAATGGAGCACTTCAAAGACGCATTTTTAGCGGGCGCGGACGCATGCCTGGCGGCATCGATTTTTCACTTCAGAGAAATCGAAATCAAGGCACTAAAAGCGTATTTGCGAGAACAAAATATTGAAGTGAGACTGTAAATTTAGTCAGGTTTATACCGTGGGGTTGAAACTTAGCTGTCAAAGCGGCTAAACAATTAATTTTATTTCAGCCCTTCGTTATCTTGCAAGTTTTTTGACAAGTATTATTTTGCTTAGGTAAAATTTATTCGTTTTAGCTAAATCATAAGCTTTTTTTAAATACTTTTCCATCTTCTACCCGCCACCTGCGCTGCTACCATTATGGAAGATAAGAGTACAGCTCTCATAGATATTTGCTTAAATTGATTTTAATTTCACCCGATACTTTACGATGAAAAAATTTCAAAATTTAGCTTTAAATTTATCGTCATTTCGCTATGATTAGTGAAAAATAACGAAAGCGTGAATGCGTAAATGATAATCTCTGCCGGACGAAATGAAATTTTTGATTTTGCCCTGCCTATGGGCGTAGGGCTAGTGGATATGAGTATAAATTTGACTAAATTTCTATGCGAAAATAGGCAAAGCTTGCCGAGTGAAATCATTTTCGTGGGTTCTGCAGGGCTATATAAAGAAGGTAAAATTCTAAAAATTTATGAAAGCAGATCGGCTGCAAACTGCGAGATATCGGCGCTTTATGAGCTTTCATACTCTCCGATTAGCTATGAAATTCTAGCTAGGAATTCTGCCGATGTTTCATATGAAACAATAACTAATAGCTCAAATTTTATCACGACCGATAAAAAATCTGCGCTAAAATTCTTTGAGCGAGGTTATTTTTTAGAGAATATGGAATTTTTTGCGGTTCTCAAGGTAGCTCAAAAATTTCAAATTCCCGCTTACGGAATTTTTTGTGCAACGAATTTTTGCGATTCAAACGCTCACACAGATTTTTTAAAAAATCACGCCGCTGCAAAAGAAAATTTAACTAAATATCTAAAAACTAAGGCATTAATTTGAAAAATATCTTTGATTTTACGATGAAAGAGCTTGAAAATTTCGTCGAACCAAAATTTAGAGCCAAGCAAATTTACGAATGGATTTACAAAAAGAATGTGGATGACTTTGCACAAATGCTAAATCTACCAAAAGAGATCCGTCAAAGTTTAGCTCAAAATTTTTATTTAGACCCGCTTGAATGCGTCAGATCCGAAACAAGTAGCGATGGCAGTATCAAATACCTTTTCGCTCTCAAAGACGGCAAGACGATAGAAAGTGTCCTGCTACCGATGAAGGATGAGCTGCGAGATAAAAACGAAAAAATTATAAGACACGCGCGCTACTCAATCTGCGTAAGTTCGCAAGTGGGTTGCAAAATTGGCTGCAGCTTCTGCTTGACAGCAAAAGGTGGCTTCGTACGAAATTTAACTCCAGGCGAAATCGTGGCTCAAATTTGGCTCATCAAGAAAATGAACGCGATCCCGTACGAGCGCCGCGTCAATGTCGTATATATGGGGATGGGCGAACCGCTTAATAACCTAGACAACGTTGCCAAAGCCGTGCAAATTTTAAAAGAAAACGACGGACTCGCAATAGCGCCGCGTCGCCAAACGATAAGTACAAGCGGACTTTCTACGCAGATAAAAAAGCTTGGCGAAATGGATCTTGGCGTGCTACTCGCGATCTCGCTGCATGCAGTGGATGACGAACTGCGTGAAAAACTAATGCCGATAAATCGCGCCTACAATATCGCATCGATCATGCAGGCGGTGCGCGAGTTCCCAATCGATCTGCGAAAACGGGTGATGTTTGAATATCTAATGATCGATGGGATAAATGACCGCTCAAGCGATGCCAAAACGCTAGTGAAGCTTCTGCACGGCATTCGCGCAAAAGTAAATCTGATCTATTTTAATCCGCACGAAGGCTCGAGCTTTGGCAGGCCAAGCCCCGAAAACATGGTGAAATTCCAAGACTATCTCTGCGCGCACGGCATTACTTGCACGATCCGCCAGAGCAAGGGGCTAGATATCAGTGCAGCGTGCGGACAGCTCAAACAAAGAAATGAGAAAAATAAAATTCCGGCTCAAAGTAGTATCAGTGCCGATAAAATTTCGAACAAGTAGAGGAAAAATTCGGCGATTATTTTCAGATCACAAAGCAAATCGGCAAAAAATTTATAACGGAGTAGCAATGGACGCGCAAAAAATAATGGATGAGATCGGCGTCTTCTTAGACAGATCGCTGCTTAAAAAATCCTAGATTACAAAGGCAGAAATTATCCGCTTTATCGAGGCAAAATGGGCGGAGGCGGACGATGAGAAATACCGCGTCTACGACTCATACATCTACGCGGCGCGCATGGTGAATGAGTACAAATGGGCGGGCGACGCCCCAAATATGCTGCGCTGGCTAGACGAGATGGACAAGCACGCCAGAAGCAATGAAAATCCGCCCTACGTGAGCGATTATTACAAGGGCGAATGCTGCCTCGAGTGCGGAGCAGAGCAGGAAGCGCTTAAATTTTTGCGCAAAAGTTACGAAGCGAATGAGGAGTATCTTTTCACCCGTAGCCCAAAGGTCGCGGAGTTTTTTAATGCACATCTTGCAGAACCTAAAATTTTATCCAAATTTGAAGATGAAGAATACGAGGACTTTAGTTTCCCGCTGCGGCTGGAGTATTTCGGCAAAGCTTTAGAGCAAGAGGGCGAGTTTCGCTGCGCGTTTTTAGATGAAAACGGCGAGGAGACGGACGAGCCAAGCCGCATGCACTCAAACGCAATCGAGTTTTTAAAGCAAAATCAGGAAGAAATTTTAACGGGCATCTTAGCTGAAATTTTAAAAAATTACCCAAAATAACAGGATATTTACGACTATCCGAGCGAGACGAAAAGCGATTTCATGCCCGACATCTGCTCGCCGCAGGAGCTTAGCGAGCTATTGGAGCTACAAAATATCTATATACTAGACAGCGTGAAAATCGGCTTTCAGTTTAGCTGCTCGTGGGACATGGAGCACGGCCTAGGCTTGATGACGCGCAAAGGCGAAGTCATTAATATCGGCGAAGCAGAAGTAGCGTTTATGGCTATTTGAAAAAATAAACCAAATTTTAAAGCATAAAACAAATTTTTATAGTTACTTTTAGGCTAAATTTTACGCATTTTTTTATCACTTTTACCATATGCAAATACAAGAAGCCAAAATAATAAAAATTAACTGCCGCGTCTTAATCTTACACACATCTTACCGATCAAATTTCGCACTAATTTGCAATTATGATTATATAAATGAATGGGTATAGAATTTTAGCGATACAATGAGGAATATCGCATCTCCTCTCTCACTTTGACATTTATAAAGTTTCTCTCATATTGGTTATACCGCTAGTCCGAATTTTAAATTTACATACTATTAAACTCGCGATTATGCCAAAATAAACGCTGAAATCATCTGCGAATTCCTTCTTATCTACCCTTGGCATTTCGAATTTTCATAGAAATTAACAATTACAATCCAAGTCTCATGCCAATATCTTGCGATATTTCTATTGTTTGTTTTTGTTCTATGCTACGGTCTATGCCCAAACCAAGTACCCTCTTGCAATATTCCCCAAAAGAAGCAACTACCGTTTTGCTCCCTATGCTTGCTACCAATGCCGAGCTTTCTAAATTAACAGAGCTTCCCGCCCCGCCCTGTTGCTTAAATAGAAAATTAG